>NZ_CAJCKG010000007.1:0-120666 GCF_903970945.1 Curtobacterium sp. ME26 | reverse complement strand
GGTCAAGAAGACCATCGCGACGTACTACGGCGACCCCGGCACCGGGATCGCGGACGAGACCGACTCGCCCTACATCCGCGAGATGCGCTCGATCGTCGACCGTGAGACGCGCCAGCTCCGCCGCATGCACGACACCGCCGTCCGGCACGGGCAGCGTCCGGCCATCGTGCTCGACGCCGACGACACGACGCTCTGGACGTACGACATGGAGGTCGCGGACATGCACTTCGTCTTCGACCCCGCCCGCCAGGACGAGTGGGTGCAGGACGAACGCTTCGCCGCCACGCCCTCGATGGTCGGCTTCGTGAACCGTGCCCAGGCGATGGGGTTCACCGTCTTCGGGCTCACCGGTCGCAACGACGACCAGAAGACCGCCACCGTGCAGAACCTGACCAAGGTCGGCTACACCGCGTTCGCCCCGGACCGGTTCTTCACGAAGTGGACCGGCGTCGGCGCCTCGCAGCAGCCGTCGTACATCACCTGCGCCACCGCGAAGTGCACGACGGTCGAGTACAAGGCCCTGACGCGCAAGCACATCGAACAGGACCTCGGCTACGACATCACGCTGAACGTCGGCGACCAGTGGAGCGACCTGCAGGGCGGGTACGCGGACCGCTCCCTGAAGCTGCCGAACCCCACCTACTTCCTCCCCTCCGCCGACCTCCCCGGCGTGTCCGAGCCACGGCTGACCCCGCGCACGCGGTTCACCACGGCGGCGGACGGCTCGTCCGGCGCGACGCAGGGCGGTGAGGGCATCCCGAACATCGACTCGGTCAAGAAGACCATCGCGACGTACTACGGCGACCCCGGCACCGGGATCGCGGACAAGACCGACTCGCCCTACATCCGCGAGATGCGCTCGATCGTCGCGCGACAGGCGCCCGTCGTCGCCGCCCAGTGCTCCGTCGCGAGCCGTCAGCACCGCAACCCCGCGATCGTGCTCGACGCCGACGACACGACGCTCTGGACCTACGACATGGAGGTCGCGGACATGCACTTCGTCTTCGACCCCGCGCTGCAGGACGAGTGGGTGCAGGACGAGCGCTTCCCGGCCACCCCGTCGATGACCTCGCTCGTGTCCGTGGCCGAGCGCTCCGGCTGCACGATCATCGGGCTCACCGGCCGCAACGACGGCCAGGAGGAGGCGACCATCGCCGACCTGAACAGGGTCGGCTACCCGCAGTTCAGCGCCACGAAGCGCGGCACCGAGACGTACTACACGAAGTGGACCGGTGTCGGCGCCTCGCAGCAGCCGTCGTACGTCACGTGCGCCGCGGCGAAGTGCACCACCATCGAGTACAAGGCGCAGACCCGGGCGCACATCGAGTCTCGTGCCGGCGGTCGGTACGACGTCGTCGCGAACTTCGGCGACCAGTACAGCGACCTCATCGGTGGGTCGGCGGACCGGAGCGTCAAGCTGCCGAACCCCACCTACTACCTGCCGTGACCACCCGTGCCCCTGCCGGACGCCTCCGTCCGGCAGGGGCCCGGCGCAGGGCTCCCGTGTGCGCCGGACGGGTCGGCCTGAAGGGTCGGCCTGACGGGTCGGAACGGCGAAACCCCCGGTCGGACATCGTCCGATCGGGGGTTCCGGTTGTGAGCCGCCTGTCGGAATCGAACCGACGACCTATTCATTACGAGTGAATCGCTCTGCCGACTGAGCTAAGGCGGCGGACGCTCCGTTCCCGGAGCGGCACGGGTAACGACTATACAGGTTCAGACGAGCGAACGCGAAACGAGCGCGCCGAGCTCGTCGAAGGAGCGCTGCAGCTCGTCCACGAGGAGCGTCTCGGAGCCGCCGTCGGACCACTCCCACCAGGCGTGCCGGAGCGCCGCGAGCGCGACCACCGACGCCAGGCGTGCCCGCCTCCGGAGCACCTCCGGTGCCTCGTCGACGTCCGCCCCGGTCGCCGTGAGTCGTTCGGTGACGGCGTCCTCGATCTGCGCCTGGAACTCCTTCATCGATGCCATCCGCCTGCTGAACAGCTCGGGCGCGGCACGGAGCACCTGCTGGCGCTCGGCGAGCAGCTCGCGGTCGTCGACGAGCTCCTCGGCCGCGTGCACGAGCAACACCCCGAGGTCGGACAGCAGCTCCCCGGTCGGTCCCCCCGCCCGGAAGGCGTCGAGCGCCGGCCCCGCGGGCAGCGTCGGGTCGTCGCCGAGCAGCGCCTGCTCCTTGCTCGGGAAGTAGTTGAAGAAGGTGCGCGGCGAGACGTCCACCCGGCGGGCGATCTCGTCCACGGTGACCGCCGGCCAGCCGGACTCGATCGCGATCCGGAGAGCCGCCTGCTGGATCGCGAGACGGGTGGCGCGGCGCTTGCGTTCACGCAGGCCGGGTGCAGCGTCGGGCATGGCGCGATCTTCTCACGGCCGGTGCAGCAGCCGGCTGCGGGTGTGCGCAGGCTGCCGGGTTCGGACGGTGGAGACCGACCCGCCGGGGTCGGACGACAGCGGCGGGTCGGCCGGGAGGCGCGTGGTCGGCCCGTCGGGGACGCCTGCGTCCGTCGGTGCCCCCGTCGGGCGACGGGGCGATCCGTCCGTCAGCGGGTCGCGCGGGCGATCGTGACGAGCAGCGCCTCGAGTGCCAGCAGGGCGGCGACGTTCGCCGCGATCCGCTGCCGTGCCAGGGCGACGGCGTCGAGCACCTCGAGGGCAGCGGCGGGCGGGACGACCTCGAGCGCGCGGTCGAGCTGGTCGCGCATCGCGAGGTTCACGGGTTCGGCCGGCGCGCCGAGACCGAGCAGGAGCAGGTCGCGGTACAGCGAGGACACGTCGACGAGGATGCGGTCGAGGCCGTCGCGGAGGCTCCGGGTCGCCCGGCGCTTCTGGTCCTCCTCGAGTGCGCGGAGCTGCGACCGCAGCGCGGGCGGCACGGTCCCGCCCGGTGCCACTCCGAGTGAGCGGAGTGCGGCGTCGCGTTCCTCGCTGTCCCGTTCCACGGTGATCGCCTTGGCGTCCTCGTCGGCCACGGCGAGCAGGTCCGCAGCGGCCATCACCGCGTCGCCCACCGAGCGGATGCCGAGCACCGTCTCGAGCGTCCGTCGACGGCGGCCACGGGCGTCCTCGCTCGTCGCCAGGCGTTGTGCCATGCCGATGTGGCTCTGGGCCTGCCGGGCGGCGTCGGTGGCGAGGTCCCGGTCCACCCCGGTGCGGGCGACGATGAGGTCCGCGACGGACGCCACGTCCGGCACGCGCAGGCGCACCGAACGGACCCGCGACCGGATCGTGGGCAGCAGGTCCGCCTCGCTCGGGGCGCAGAGGATCCAGACCGTGCGCTCCGGCGGTTCCTCGAGCGCCTTGAGCAGCAGGTTCGAGGTGCGCTCGGTCATGCGGTCGGCGTCCTCGATGATGACGACGCGGTAGCGACCGACCGACGGCGAGTAGTGCGACGACGTGACGAGGTGCCGGATCTCGTCGATGGTGATGATCACGCGTTGCGTGGTCAGCACGGAGACGTCCGGGTGGCTCCGTGCCGCGATCTGCTGCAGGGTGTGGTCGTCGTCGGCGCCCGAGCCGACCAGCGCGGCCGCGAACGCCGCCGCGACGTTGGACCGACCGGACCCGGGCGGGCCGGTGATGAGCCACGAGTGGGTCATCCCACCCGTGGCCTCGGGGCCCTCGGCCGCGCTGCGCAGCGCGGCGACCGCCTCGTCCTGCCCGGTCAGGCCGTCCCACACGCTCACGGGGTCATCCTCGCAGCAGCCTCCGTCACGCGGGCGGTCGTCACGATGCGCTCGGGTCCAGGGCCGGGATCCCGACGAGCGCGCCGACGGCGGTGCGCACGGCGCGTTGGACGTCCTCGGCAGGAGCCGACGCGTCGACGACCAGGAACCGGGCCGGTTCCGCGGCGGCCGCGTCGAGGAACGCGCCGCGGACGGTCTCGTGGAAGGCGGCGGCCTCGGACTCGAGCCGGTCGAAGGTGTCGCCCCGCGCCGCGGCCACACGGGCGCGGCCGACCGTGACGTCGAGGTCGAGCAGCACGGTCAGGTCAGGCGCGAGGCCGTCGGCGGCCCACTCCGACACCGATCGGATGCGGTCGGCCCCGAGGCCCCTCGCGACGCCCTGGTAGGCCACGGAGGAGTCGATGTAGCGGTCCTGCAGCACGACCTCGCCGCGCTCGAGGGCCGGCCGGACGACCGTCTCCACGTGGTGGGCACGGTCGGCCGCGTAGAGCAGGGCCTCCGCACGCGGGGCGACGTGGCCCCGCTCGTGCAGCACCATCTCGCGGATGCGCTGCCCGAGGTCCGTGCCCCCGGGCTCACGCGTCCGCACGACCGTCCGACCGCTGGCCTCGAGCCAGTCGGTGAGCAGTGCGGCCTGGGTGGTCTTGCCCGCGCCGTCACCGCCCTCGAGGGTGATGAACCGTCCGGTCACTTCTTCTTGGCCGGCGCCTTGCGGGCCGGGGCCTTCTTCTTCACCGGACCCTTGGCGCGCTTGTCGGCGATGAGCTGCACGGCGCGCGCGTGGTCGACCGTCTCGATGTCCTCGCCGCGCGGGATGGTCGCGTTCGTCTCGCCGTCGGTGACGTACGGACCGAAGCGGCCGTCCTTCATCTTGATCGGCTTGCCGGACACCGGGTCGGCGTCGAACTCCTTGAGCGCGGCACTCGCGGTCCGCTTCGCACCGTACTTCGGCTGCGCGAACAGCTCGATCGCGCCGGGGAGGTCGACGTCGAAGATCGCGTCCTCGCTCGGCAGCGTCCGGGTGTCGGTGCCCTTCTTGATGTACGGGCCGTAGCGACCGTTCTGCGCCGTGATGTCCTCGCCGGACTCCGGGTCCTTCCCGACGACGCGGGGCAGGTCGAGGAGCTTGAGCGCGGTCTCCAGGTCCACCGTCTGCGGATCCATCGACTTGAACAGGGACGCGGTGCGCTCCTTGGGCGCCGCGGCCTTCTTCGTCGTCTTCTTCGCGGGGGCCTTCGCCGTGGTCTTCGAGGCGGCCTTCGTCGTGGTCGACGTCGGAGCCTGCTCGGCGGCAGCCTCGACGACCTCGCCGGTGGACGGGTCGACCGTCGGCTCCGGCTCCGGGGTGCGCTCCGTCACGTAGGGGCCGAAGCGGCCGTCCTTCGCGAGGACCTCCTTGCCGGTCTCGGGGTTGATGCCGACGACGCGGTCCCCGACGACGGGCGCGTCGACGAGCTCCTGCGCCTTCTCGACGGTGAGCTCGTCGGGCGCGAGGTCCTCGGGCACGTTGACGCGCCGGGGCTTCTCCGGGTCGTCGCTCGGGACCTCGATGTACGGGCCGTAGCGGCCGATGCGCAGGGTGAGACCGGGCGCGAGCTCGACCGAGTTGATGTCGCGCGCGTCGATCTCGCCGAGGTTGTCGATGACCGTCCGGAGCCCACGGTGGTCGTCACCGCCGAAGTAGAACCCCTTGAGCCAGTCGATGCGGTCGGCGTCGCCGCTCGCGATCCGGTCGAGGTCTTCCTCCATCCCGGCGGTGAAGTCGTACTGCACGAGGTCGCCGAAGTGGTCTTCGAGCAACCGGACCACGCTGAACGCGATCCAGTTCGGCACGAGGGCGCTCCCCCGCTGGGTGACGTACCCGCGGTCCATGATCGTCGAGATGATCGCCGCGTACGTCGACGGACGACCGATCCCGAGCTCCTCGAGCGTCTTCACGAGGCTGGCCTCGGTGTAGCGCGGCGGCGCCGACGTGTCGTGCCCCTTCGCCTCGACGTCGCTCACGCCGAGGTGGTCGCCCTCGGCCATCTGCGGGAGCTTGGCGTCGCCGTTGTCCCCGCCGTGGCGGTCCTCGTCGCGGCCCTCTTCGTAGGCGTTGAGGAACCCGCGGAAGGTGATGACGGTGCCGGACGCCGTGAACTCGGCGTCGGTGCCGGTGGCGGTCGCGGCGATGCCGGCGACCGGCTCCGTCGACGTGATGCCGAGCACGACCGACGCGGTCGAGCCCTTGGCGTCCGCCATCTGCGAGGCGACCGTGCGCTTCCAGATGAGGTCGTAGAGCCGCCAGTCGTTGCCGCGCAGCACGCCCTCCATCTCGGACGGGGTGCGGAAGGTGTCACCGGCGGGGCGGATCGCCTCGTGCGCCTCCTGCGCGTTCTTGCTCTTGCCCGCGTAGCTGCGCGGCTTCTCCGGGATCGTCTCCGGGCCGTACAGCGCGGAAGCCTGCTTGCGGGCCGCGGTGACGGCCTGCTGCGACAGGGACGACGAGTCCGTTCGCATGTAGGTGATGTGGCCGTTCTCGTAGAGCGACTGGGCCACGCTCATGGTCTGGCGCGCGGAGAACCGGAGCTTGCGCGCGGCCTCCTGCTGCAGCGTCGACGTCGTGAAGGGCGCGGCGGGTCGACGCGTGTACGGCTTCGACTCGACGCTCCGCACGACCGCGTCGCCGGCGCCCTCGAGCACCGCAGTCAGGGCGGCGGCGGACGCCTCGTCGAGACGGACGGCCTCACCCTTGAGCGCACCGCGGTCGTCGAAGTCGCGTCCGGAGGCGACCCGTGTGCCCTGCAGGCGGGCGAGCCGCGCGGTGAAGGCGGTGTCGCCGACCTTCTCGAAACGGGCGGACAGGTCCCAGTAGTTCGCGGAGACGAAGGCGAGCCGCTCGCGCTCCCGGTCGACGACGAGACGGGTCGCCGCGGACTGCACGCGACCCGCCGAGAGTCCGGGGCCGACCTTGCGCCAGAGCACCGGCGAGACCTCGTACCCGTAGAGACGGTCGAGGATGCGGCGGGTCTCCTGCGCGTCGACCAGCGCGGTGTCGAGCTCGCGGGTGGCCTCCTTCGCGCGCTGGATGGCCTCCTTGGTGATCTCGTGGAACACCATGCGCTTGACCGGCACCTTGGGCTTGAGCACCTGCAGGAGGTGCCACGCGATGGCCTCGCCCTCGCGGTCCTCATCGGTTGCGAGGAAGAGCTCGTCGGCTTCCTTCAGCGCCCGCTTGAGCTCGGTGACCGTCTTCTTCTTCGCGTCGGAGACGACGTAGTAGGGCTCGAAGCCGTTGTCGACGTCGACCGAGAACTTGCCGAGCGAACCCTTCTTGAGCTCGGCGGGCAGGTTCTTGGGCTCGACGAGGTCACGGATGTGTCCGACGGACGCCTGGACCTCGTATCCGTCACCGAGGTATTGCGCGATCGTCTTCGCCTTCGCGGGGCTCTCGACGATCACGAGCTTCTTCGTGCCTGGCACGTGTCTCCTTGATCGATGGTGCGTGCCGGCCCTGGACGCCAGCGGAGTCCGGGTCGACCGGGACGACGGTGACCGGGGGCCGACGTGCACACCATACACACCCTGTTCGGACGTGCTGGTCGCCGGACCGGCGACGGCGACCGCGCTCACGGCGAACGGTCCCGGGGCGACGACGACCCGCACGCGGGCGGTCGCCGACCGTGTGGCGCAGGAGCCGAGCGCCGCGCCGTTCGCGGCCGCCACCCGGCCGGCCGTGGCGCAGGGCGTCCCCGCGACCCGACCGACCAGCACCGCCGCCGCGGCGAGCGCAGCGGCGTCGGCCGCGGTGCGTGCCCGGACGTCGCCGACGCGCATCCGCGCCGCTCCCAGGGCCGCCGTGGCCACGACGAGGACGACGGCCACGGCGGCGACGAGCAGGACGGTCGCCGTCCCGTGGTCGTGCCGTGCTCGTGCACCGGCGGTCACCGCCCGCCCTCCGCGGCACAGCCGGTCGCCCGGAGCGGCAGGAGGGCGAACGGCCCGGGAGCGGCCGCCCGGAGATCGACGCACACGAGGCCGTCCGAGCGGCGGATCGACGACGACGCCCCGGGCGCGCCGGACGACACCGCGGTCGCGGCCGCCCCGTCGTCCCCGCGCCCGAGGGCCCGCGCTGCGGCACCGGCGGTGTCCTGGAGTCGCCCGGCTCGGTCGGCGAGCACGACGCCCGCGACGAGCGACACCAGGACCAGGGTGACGACGGGCAGCGCGACCGCGAACTCGACGGTCACGCTCCCCCGGTCGCCCTGCCCGCGGTCGGAGGCGATCACGGGACCAGCGCCCCGCGGACCAGGTCGGTCAGGACCTGCTGGACCTCGCCCGAGCGCATCACCGCGACGAGGACGCCCGCGAAGGCGACCGCGGCGAGGATGACCACGGCGTACTCCGCCGTCGCCGATCCGCGGTCGCCGGCGAGCCGGCTGCGGACCGCCCGCTCCCAGCGCCGCCCGGCGCGGACGCGGACGCGCCGCCGCTCCCGCTCCCGCTCCCGCCCTCGGCCTGTCGCGGTCCGTCGTGCTGCCCTGGTGTCGGTCATCCCGTTCCCCTCTCTCTTGTCGTGCTCCAACGGTCGTGCACCGCGGCGGCCCGCACCCCGTCGATGCGTCGGTCTGTGGACGCCTCACCCGAGTCCGCCGACGGTGGAGGACAGGACCCCGACCACGACGGGCACGACCCCGATCAGGACGAACGCCGGCAGCACGCAGGTGCCGAGCGGCAGCACGAGCCGCACCGCCAGCCGCTCCGCCCCGGCCAGTCCCGCCGCGGCCGCGTCGTCGCGGACGTCCTCCGCCGCTGCACGCAGCAGTCCCGCCGCCGGTACCCCCGCCCGTCGCCCCAGGTCGAGCGCCTCCCGCAGCCGTGCGGCGACCTCCGGCCCGGGCTCGGTCGGCAGGCCGGCGTCGGCGAGCGCCGCACGCACGGTCTCCTCGGCCGTCTGCCACGACCCGCCCCCGGTCAGCGCCACCGCCCACGCGTCCAGCTCGATCCCAGGGATCCGTCCGTCGGGGACGGCGCGGAGCACGAGGAGCCGTGACCAGCGTCGACCGACCGCGACGAGGCCGGCGGCGAGGGCGGAGCACGCCCAGCCGACCGGCCGCGTCAGCAGGACCTCGGCCGCGCCGGCGTCCCACGCCCAACCGAGCCCGAGGCCCAGCAGCGGCAGCGCGAGCACGACGCGCGCACTCGTCCGGGGCCCGGCGAGCGCGACGCGCACCGCCCGGTCCGCCGCGGCGCTCCTGCGCATCGCGGCCGAGAGCGCGCGGAGGGCCTCGGCGGACGGCGCCCCGCTCCGGGCCGCGACGTCGAGGACGACCCGCACGTCCCGCCACGCCGGGCTGCCCGACGCCGGACGGCCCCCGACGAGTGCCCAGGCGCGGGGCGCCGGCACCCCGGCGGCGACCAGCACGGCGACACGGTCGAGGACCCGCGCGGCCGCCGACGGGCCCTCCCGGTCGCGGGCCCGCGGATCCTGCCGGTCGGTCACACCCGGCCGACCGCCCGGACCGGACGCACGGCGAGCCGACCGTCGCCGTCGACCATGCAGGAGCCCACCGCGGCCAGACCCCGCCTCGACCCCGTGCATTCGAGGTGCACGACGAGGTCCACCGCGCTCACCACCTGACGGGCGAGCGCCTCCGGCCCGAGCCCGGCGAGTGCACCGAGGGCCTCGAGCCGGGCCGCGACGTCCTGCAGGCCGTTGGCGTGCAGCGTGCCCGCACCGCCGTCGTGGCCGGTGTTGAGGGCGGACAGCAGTTCCCGCACCTCCGCGCCCCGGCACTCGCCCACCACGAGCCGGTCCGGCCGCATGCGCAGCGCCTCCCGCACCAGCCGGTCGAGCCCGATCGCGCCCACGCCCTCCGCGTTCGCCTGCCGCGCCTCGAGCGCGACGACGTGCGGGTGGTCGACGCGGAGCTCCGCGACGTCCTCGACGGTGACGATGCGCTCGTCGTGCGGGACCGCCGCCAGCATCGCCGCGAGCACGGTCGTCTTGCCGCTGCCGGTGGCGCCCGTGACGAGCACGTTCCGCCGCTCGGCCACCGCGCGCTCGAGCACCGCCCGCGGGACGGCCCGGAACGCACCGCGGCGTTCGAGGGACGCGAGCGTCGGTCGGTCCGGCGACGGGAGCCGCACCGACAGTGCGGTGCCGCCCACCGAGACCGGCGCGAGCACGACGTGCACCCGGACGCCGTCGCCGTGCCGGACGTCGGCGCACGGTGTCGTCTCGTCGACGTGTCGTCCGCCGAGGGCCACGAGTTCCGCGGCGAGCGCCCGGACACGCCGCTCGGGCAGGTCCGGTGGGACGCGCTCGAGGCCGCGCCCCCGGTCCACCCACGTTCCGCGACCGCCGACGACGAGGACGTCCGTGGTGGCGGCGTCCGTGACGAGCGCGGCGAGTTCCTCGAACGCCGCGGCGTCCACCGCCCTGCGGCCCCGGGTGGGGAGCCGGTGTGCGCCCGGCAGGAACGGCTCGTCGACCACGGACGCCAGGTGCGCGGCGGGCGGACGGCGGCCGGGCACGGCCGTCGGGGACGACCCGGCCGCGGCCCGGTCGAGCGGGAGCCCGCCGTCCGGGGACCGACGGGACCTGGGGAGCTCGGCTCGGTGACGGTGCATGGCGACGACGGTAGGGCGGCGGCGTGCCCGAGTGCCCGCCGTCTGCGTCCCCTTGTTGGCGAAGGCGACGATCCACACCAACGGCGGGTTTTGTACCCCGCGACGGAATCCCGTACCCCGTTCGGCTCCGGCCCCGTCAGCACGTCGCGCGACCGCCTCCCGGCCCGGTCCGCTGAACGCCGCACCGTCCCGAGCACGACCGCTCGGGGCGACGTCTGCAACGAGCGCGTGGACAGGTCTGTCCACGGTTCGGCACCAGCACGCGGATCGCTGCGACCCTGCCCGGAGCACTCCGCGACACCCGTCGGACAAAAAGAAGAGGCGGCACCGGTTGGGGGGAACTGGTGCCGCCTTGACATCGGTGGATTGGGGGGAATCCGACCCGGTGCCGCCGGAAACGAGTCCGGCAGGAACCACTGTACCCCATGAACACCCGTGCTCGGCAACCCCCGCGACCGGATGTCCGAGCGGCGCCCGCCCGGGTCGCTGCGGCGCGCCGACCGGGGGGTAGTCTCCGACTGCACCCCTGCCGCACCGACGCGAGAGGACACCGATGTCCACACCGATCCGGGCCGACGAACGCCACGACGACGGCCCCACCTTCGCCCCCACCGCGGCCTTCGTCGCCGACGCCGTCGCCGGCGAGGACCTGCACACGGCCGCCGCCGCCGACCGCGAGGCCTTCTGGGCCGACCAGGCACGCAGCCTGCTGGACTGGCGGACACCGTTCACCCGGACGCTCGACTGGTCAGACGCCCCGTTCGCCAGGTGGTTCGACGACGGCGAGCTCAACGTCGCCGAGAACTGCCTCGACCGCCACGTCCGCGCCGGCAACGGGGACCGGGTCGCGATCCACTTCGAGGGCGCCCCCGGCGACACCCGCCGCATCACCTACGCGGAGCTCACCGCCGAGGTGCACCGCGCCGCGAACATGCTGACCGACCTCGGCGTCGAGCAGGGCGACCGCGTGGTCGTCTACATGCCGCTCGTGCCCGAGGCCGTCGTCACGATGCTCGCCGTCGCCCGCATCGGCGCGGTGCACTCCGTCGTCTTCGGCGGGTTCAGCGCGGAGAGCCTCCGCGCCCGCATCGAGGACGCCGGCGCGAAGCTCGTCGTCACCGCCGACGGCGGGTGGCGTCGCGGGGCCGTCTCGCCGCTCAAGCCCGCGGTCGACGAAGCCCTGACCGGCGCGGGCACGGACACCGTCGAGCACGTCCTCGTCGTGAAGCGCGGCGGCAACGACATCGCCTGGAACGACCGCGACCTGTGGTGGCACGACGAACTGGCGAAGGCCGCTCCCGAGCACGAGGCGCAGGCGTTCCCCGCCGAGACGCCCCTGTTCATCCTCTACACCTCGGGCACGACCGGGAAGCCGAAGGGCATCGTGCACACCTCCGGCGGCTACCTGACCCAGGCCGCGTACACGCACCGGAACGTGTTCGACATGCACCCGGAGAAGGACGTCTACTGGTGCACCGCCGACATCGGGTGGATCACCGGGCACTCCTACGTCGTCTACGGCCCGCTCGCGAACGGCGTCACGCAGGTGCTCTACGAGGGCACCCCGGACGAGCCGCAGCCCGGTCGCTGGTGGGACATCGTCGACTCCTACGGCGTCACGGTCCTCTACACCGCGCCGACCGCCGTCCGCGCCGCCATGAAGGCCGGCCGGCAGATCCCCGAGGCCCGCAGCCTCGAGTCGCTCCGCCTGCTCGGCAGCGTCGGCGAGCCGATCAACCCCGAGGCCTGGCAGTGGTACCGCCAGGTCATCGGGCACGACCGCACCCCGATCGTCGACACCTGGTGGCAGACCGAGACCGGCGCGATCATGATCTCGGCACTCCCCGGTGTCACCAAGCTCAAGCCCGGCGCCGCGCAGACCCCGCTGCCGGGGATCGTCGCCGAGATCGTCGACGAGGAGGGCCACCGCGTCGACCCGGGCGAGAGCGGCTACCTCACCGTCACCGAGCCGTGGCCGTCGATGGCCCGTGGCATCTGGGGCGATCCGGACCGCTTCGTCGAGACCTACTGGGACCGCTTCCCCGGTCGCTACTTCGCGGGCGACGGCGCACGCCTCGACGGGCAGGGCGACATCTGGGTGCAGGGACGCGTCGACGACGTCATGAACGTGTCGGGCCACCGCCTCTCGACCGCGGAGATCGAGTCGGCACTCGTCGGCCACGAGGGCGTGGCCGAGGCGGCCGTCGTCGGCGCGGCCGACGAGACCACCGGTCAGGCCGTCGTCGCGTTCGTCATCCTGACCGCCGAGGCGGCGGAGGGGGTCGACCGTGACGCGGTCGCGAAGGAGCTGCGCGACTGGGTCGGCAAGCGGATCGGTGCGATCGCGAAGCCGCGGCAGGTGGTCGTGGTCCCGGAGCTGCCGAAGACGCGCTCCGGCAAGATCATGCGGCGCCTGCTCCGCGACGCGGCCGAGGGCCGCCGCATCGGCGACACGACCACGCTCGCCGACCCGACGATCATGGCGACCATCGCGGAACTCATGTGACGCGCGGAACGTGGGCAGGGCCTCCAGTCCGTCCGAACTGAGAGGCCCTGCCCACGTGACCTGGGTCGCTGACGGTCCGTCAGTCGGTCAGCTCCACGACCAGCTCGACCTCGACCGGCGCGTCCAGCGGCAGCACCGCGACGCCCACCGCGCTGCGCGCGTGGAGGCCGGCGTCCCCGAGGACCTCGCCGACGAGTGTGGAGGCCCCGTTCGCGACGCCGGGCTGCCCGGTGAACGACGGGTCGGACGCGACGAAGACCGTGACCTTGACGACGCGCGCGACGCGGTCGAGCGACCCGGCCACGGACGCGACGGCCGCCAGCGCGTTCAGGGCGGCGACCCGGGCCTGGGCGGTCGCGGTGTCCGCGTCGACCCCGGCCCCGACCTTGCCGGTGACGGGCAGCGCACCGTCGACGAAGGGCAGCTGGCCGGCCGTGTACACGTACTTCCCGGTGACGACGGCGGGCACGTAGGCGGCGACCGGCGCCGCGACGCCGGGGAGCTCGATGCCGAGCTCGGCGAGCCGGTCGGCGACGCTCACGCGTCGGCCTTCGGGCGCTTCAGGTAAGCGACGAGCCCGCCCTCGGGGCCGCTGACGACCTGGACCAGCTCCCACCCCTCGGAACCGAAGTTGTTCAGGATCGCGGCCGTGTTGTGGATGAACAACGGAGCGGTGAAGTACTCCCACTGAGTCATGCGGTTCCTTGCCAGCCTTTCAGTCGTGGGCGTCGTTTAGGCTGCATCCTATGTCTGCCCAGAAGTCTGCCTCGCGGACCAAGCCCGTCTCCGCAATCGGCGCCTTCGTCGGTTTCGTCGGTTTCAGTGCGCTCGCTGGTCTGCTGGTCACGATCGGGGTCACCCCGGCCATCGCCGTCGCCGGTGTCACGACCACCTCGACGATCGGCGTGTTCGAGTCGCTGCCGGAGTACATCGAGATCGGTGACCTCCCGCAGCGCAACGAGATCTACGCGTACGCCAACGGCAAGCCGGTCAAGCTCGCGACGGTCTACGACCAGAACCGCGAGGAGCTCAAGTACGACCAGATCAGCGACCAGCTGAAGAACGCCGCCATCGACGGCGAGGACAAGCGCTTCTGGGACCACGGCGGCGTGGACATGACCTCCCTCGTGCGCGCCGGTGTGGGCAGCATCGCCGGCGGGCTCGGCGAGTCGGGCGGTGGCTCGACGCTCACGATGCAGCTCGTGCGCAACATCAAGATGCAGCAGGCCCTCGAGCTCCCCACGCAGGAGGAGCGCGAGAAGGCGTACAACGACGCCGTCGAGCAGACCATCCCCCGCAAGCTCGAGGAGATGAAGCTCGCGATCGGCCTGGCGAAGAAGTACTCGCACGAGGAGATCCTCACCGGGTACCTCAACATCGCCTACTTCGGCGACCAGACGTACGGCGTGCAGGCCGCTGCGCAGCACTACTTCAACAAGTCGGCGACCGACCTCACGCCGGCCGAGGCCGCGTCGATCCTCGCGATCGTGCAGTCCCCGAACACGCGCAACCTGGCGTCGGAGAAGAACTACGAGGCCAACAAGGCCCGCCGCGACGTCATCCTCAAGTCGATGTACGCGCAGAAGCACCTGTCCAAGGCCGATTTCGACCAGGCGATCGCGTCGAACCCGAAGGACTACGTCCACCTCACCGAGCCGCAGCAGGGCTGCCAGTCGGCCGCGGGCAACGGCGCGCAGTTCTTCTGCGACTACGCCGTCAAGGTCGTCAAGAAGATGTCGCAGCTCGGCGGCACCCAGAAGGAACGTGACCAGGCCTGGCGGAACGGTGGGTACACCATCCAGACGAGCCTCGACATCAACCTGAACGGCCAGCAGAAGGACCTGCTGAACGCGCACGACCCGAACACCGAGGCACGCTTCGCGCTCGGATCCACGATGAACTCGATCGAGGCGTCGACCGGCCGCATTCTGACGATGGCGCAGAACAAGGACTACGACCAGTCCATCAAGTCGCCGCCCACCGCGACCTCGCTCAACTACTCGGTCGACGAGGGGTTCGGCGGTTCGAAGGGGTTCCAGACCGGCTCGACCTACAAGGTCTTCACGTTGCTCGACTGGCTCAAGACCGGCCACGGTCTGAACGAGACCGTCAGCGGCACCCCGCGGCTCATGCAGAGCGGCTGGACCGAGTGCGGACAGCCCTACTACGCCGGCGGCTACACGCCGAAGAACGACAGCCCCGGTGAGAACGGCAACTTCACCGTCGCCCGGGCGACCGCCCTCTCCGTCAACGTCGCCTTCCTCAACATGGCGCAGAAGCTCGACCTGTGCGACATCCGCGACACCGCGAAGTCGCTCGGCGTGCACCGCGCCGACGGCGGCGACCTGAAGTCGAACCCGACTTCGGTCCTCGGCATCAACGAGATCGCTCCGATGACGATGGCCTCCGCCTACGCGACGATCTCGAACGGCGGCACGTACTGCGAGCCGATCGCGATCGACCAGGTCACCGACGCGACCGGCAAGAAGCTCGGCGGGCAGACCAAGCAGTGCAAGCAGGTCCTCGACCCGAGCGTGGCTGCGACGGCCGCGTTCGCACTCAAGGGCACGATCCAGTACGGCACCGCGGTCGGTGCCCAGACCGCGGACGGCACCCCGATGTTCGCGAAGACCGGTACGACCGACGACGCGGACCAGATCTGGCTCGTGGGCGGCAGCTCGAAGGTCGCCACCGCCTACTGGCAGGGCAACACGGACGGCGGCAAGGCCAACCTGCGGCACTACTACAGCGGTGCCGGTGGCTCGTACGCGAGCGCCCGTGCCGACGTGTGGCGGCAGGCGATGACCCCGATCAACCAGATCTACCCGGGTGATGCGTTCCCCGCTCCGTCGCAGACCGCCCTGCGCGGCAACTCGCTCAACGTCCCCGACGTGACGGGCAAGACCGCGGACGAGGCACGGTCGACGCTCGCCGGCGCCGGCTTCACCTACGTCGACGGCGGCACGCAGGCCGGTGGCGGCACCGCCGGCACCGTCTCGTCGACCTCGCCGGGAGCGGGGACGCTCCTGTCGCAGGGTTCGAGCGTCACCGTCTACACGACGGACGGCACGCAGACGACCGTGCCCGACGTCGCCGGTAAGTCCTTCGACGAGGCGCGCGGGCTCCTGCAGCAGGCCGGCTTCGCGAACGTGTCGACGACGAACCGCTACGCCAAGGGCGACGACGGCAAGAAGTGCACCGTGGCGAACGTCCGGCCCCAGGTCGGCGCGGCCGCGAGCAAGGACACCACCGTGTCGCTGCAGCTGTTCGGTGACCAGGACGGCAAGGCGCCGAAGGAGTGCCGGTGAGTCGGGGCCGCGCCGCGCTGGGGGTCATCGCAGCGGGCGCGGCCGTCGGAGCGGCGACGGCGACGTGGGGTTCCCTCGTCGAGCGTCGCCGCTTCGGCATCCGCTGGGAGACCGTGCCCGTGCTTCCCGCGGGTTCGCGTGACGTCACCGTCCTGCACCTCTCCGACATCCACATGGCGCCGTGGCAGGCCGACAAGCAGCAGTGGCTGCGCGACCTCAGCCTGGTCGAGCCGGACTTCGTGGTGAACACCGGCGACAACCTCGGTCACGAGACGGCGAACGCGGCGGTCGAGTACGCGCTCGAGCCCTTCCGCGGCATCCCGGGTGCCTTCGCGCACGGGTCGAACGACTTCTACGGCCCCTCGCCCCGGAACCCCTTCAAGTACTTCACCGGGCCGAGCAGCACGCACTCCGACCGGCGCCCGGTCGGCCTCGACATCGACCGGCAGACGGCGTTCTTCGAGTCGCTCGGCTGGCTCGACGTCAACGACCAGGCGCACGCGATCGAACTCCGGGGATCGCGGTTCGAGCTCTTCGGCACCTCGGACGCGCACCGCGACTGGGACCGGCTCGACCTCCTGCCGACGAACGTCGACGAGATGCGCAGCACCGTGCCGTGGACCGAGGACGAGGACGGCCCCGCCCCGGTCGCGATCGGGATCACCCACGCGCCGTACCGCAGGGTCCTCGACGCCTTCGTCGACCAGGGTGCGGACATCGTCTTCGCCGGGCACACCCACGGCGGACAGGTGCAGGTACCGGGCGTGGGGGCGCTCGTCACGAACTCGGACCTCCCCCGCCGTTACGTGAGCGGTCTGCACAAGTGGCAGCACCGCGGGCACTGGTCGTGGCTCGAGGTCTCCGCGGGGATCGGCACGTCGATCTACGCCCCGGTGCGGTTCTCGTGCCGCCCGGAGGCCGTCGTCGTGACCCTGACCGCGAAGACCGCCTGAGCCCGGCACCGACCGGTGCGACGCGCCCGGGTGTTCGCCCGATGGTCGTGAGCACCCTCGAACGTCCGGTAGACTTTCCTGGTCGCTCCGGTTCGGGGCGATCACACCGCGGGGTGTGGCGCAGCTTGGTAGCGCGCCTCGTTCGGGACGAGGAGGTCGCAGGTTCAAATCCTGTCACCCCGACACTGTGTTGAGACAGTGATGAAGCCCGGGTCCTCGGACCCGGGCTTCTGTTCTTCCCGGGCTCCTGTCTCGCCTCGGATCCGCGGTCCCTCCTGTGTCCGTCGACACACACCGCTGTCCCGACCGCTGCTGAGCTGCACTCCCCCGCTACGCTCGCAAGCGTCATGACGATCCCCGCCCCGCTCGCCGCCGTCCTCTCGGAGATCGGTGCCCGCTTCCCCGACCTCGCCGACGACCCGGTGATGGCCCGGAGCCTGCTCGAGAACGTCACGTCGATGGTGGCCGAGGCGCACGAGCGCTACGCCTCCGGTGATGGCGTCGGGAGCATCGTCAGCGACCGCTACCTCGACCCGGACCACCTGGCCACGGGGGCGCTGCACGCCGAGCACGCCCAGCACCCCGCCGGGGCGATGCTCGCCGCCGAGATGCTGTTCGACGCGTACCTGCCGGTCTTCGTGGACGAGGTCGGCGCCAGCACCACCGCCGAGGTCCTGCGCGCGACACGGGCGTTGCACGCCGGGGTGTGGAGCCGCTTCCCGGCCGGCGCCATCGCCTACACCGAGGCACTCCGGCAACGGGTGACGACGGCGAACCTCGACTCGCGGACGCAGATCGCGCGGGACCTGCACGACCGCGTCGCCCACGGGGTCCTCGCCGGCCTGCAACGGCTCGACCTCGTGCTGCTCACCGACCCACCGGCACCGGAACGCTCCGAGCAGCTCGAGGGCGCCGCACGCCTGCTGCGTACCGCGTTGACGGACGTCCAGGACCTCGCGGTGACCCTGCACGCGCGCGTCGGCGACGACCGGCTCGACGATGCCCTGCGACGGCACGTCGACGACCTCTTCCCGGGCGACGACCGCCTGACCGTCACCACGACGGGCGTCGGTGGCGCGCTGCCGAACTGGAAGGCCGAAGAGGCCCTCACGATCCTGCTCGAGGCGCTCACCAACCGCCGGAAGCACGCGCCGGGATCCACCGCCTCCGTGACCTTCGCGTGGTCCGAGACGGCCGTGGTCGTGACCGTCCGCGACGACGGACCCGGCTTCACGCCCGGCTCGGGCGCGGACGGCCGGCTCGGCCAGCAGACCATGCGCGAGCGCGCCGGGGTGCTCGGCGCACGACTCGACGTCGAGAGCGCGCCCGGAGCGGGCACCACCGTCCGCCTGACCGTCCCGCGGGGGTCGATGTGACCGGCGTCACCCACGTCGCACTGGTCGACGACCACCGGCTGTTCCGGGAGGGGCTCGCGACGATCCTGTCGTCCGTCCCGACCATCCGCGTGGTCGCGCACGGCGAGCGACCGTCCGACGTGCTCGACTCCCCCGAGGCGAACGCGATCGACGTCCTCCTGCTGGACGTCGAGCTCGACGGCCCGCCCGCACGCACCACCATCGCGACCGTCCGGCGGAACCACCCGCGGATCGCCGTGGTGGTGCTCACGATGCACCGGGACGCCGTGCTCCGCCGCGCGTTGCTCGACGCGGGCGCCGTCGACTTCCTGACGAAGGACGCCCCGAGCCGCGAGCTCGTCGACCGCATCGTCCGAGCGACCCGCACCGACGCCGCACCGGTGACCTTCCCGGTCGACCTGGTGACCGACGCCCGGGCCGGCTCACCGCTGAGCGACCGCGAGCTCGAGGTGCTCCGTCTCGTGGCCGCAGCCCGGTCCAACGCCGAGATCGCCGCCGAGCTCGGTCTCGCGGTCGGCACCGTCAAGCGGCACGTCTACAACGTGTTCCGCAAGCTCGACGTGGGCACGCGGGTCGCCGCGATCACCGCTGCGACCCGCCTCGGCCTGCTCGCCTGACGGCACCGCGCGAGCGCGCCGTCAGACGGTTGCGCCCGCCGGGACCAGCCGCCCCTCGGCCTGTAGCGACGCGACGACGTCGAGCGCCTGGTGCCGGTACCGGGCCTGCGCGGCACCCGGTGCCACGATCACGCCGTCGGCACCGGTGGACGCGACGAGCTCGTTGATCTTCGCCGCGACCTGCTCCCGCGTCCCGTACGCCTGGCGCTCGGTCCGCGCGGCGATGAACCGACGCTCGAGGTCGGAGAACTCGTACGCGCGCGCCTCGTCCATCGACACTGGCTCGGGCTTCGCGCCCTGCCGCATCCGGATGAACGAGATCATGCCGGGAGCGCTCTGCTCGTCGACGATCGCGGGGTCCTCGTCGGTCACGACCTGCACGCCGATGAGCGCGTTCGGCGTCTGCCGGAAGCGCGACGGGCGGAACGAGTCGCGGTACAGCGCGAGGGCCGCCTCGGTGTTGTCGGAGGCGAAGTGGTGGGCGAAGGCGAACGAGACGCCGAGGGCACCGGCGACCTGCGCGCTGTAGCCGGAGGACCCGAGCAGCCAGAACTCCGGCACGTCGCCGTAGCCCGGCACGGCCCGGATGCGCGAGAGCGGGTTCGCCTCGTCCATGCCGGTGAAGAAGCCGATCAGGTCGGCGAGCTGCTGGGGGAAGTCGTCGACGTCGAGGCGGTCCGTCCGGCGCAGGGCCATCGCGGTCGCGCCGTCGGTCCCGGGTGCGCGGCCGATGCCGAGGTCGACCCGGTCGCCGTAGAGCGCCCGCAGCGTGCCGAACTGCTCCGCGACGACGAGCGGCGCGTGGTTCGGCAGCATGACCCCGCCGGAGCCGATGCGGATCCGCGAGGTCGCCGCACCCACGGCGCTCAGCAGCACCGCCGGTGCCGAGGACGTGATGCCGGGCATGCCGTGGTGCTCCGCGACCCAGATGCGCTCGTAGCCGAGCCGCTCCGCGTGGACCGCGGTGTCGATCGTGCCCTGCAGGGCCTCGGTGTTCGTCTGGCCGTACTCACGCGTGGCCAGGTCGAGGACGGACAGGTGCAGGGTTGCGTCGCTCATGCGGGGCACAACCGACGCCGGGCCGCGCACATTCCGCAACGGGAGGCGCGTGGCGGGCCCGCCACGCGCCTCCCGTCCGGTCACACGGTCGCGCTCAGTGCGCGAGCGCACCGTCCAGCCGCCCACCCGACTCCGTCAGGTAGCAGTTCGCGCAGAGCGACTCGTAGGTGACACCCGCTCCGTCGATCGCGACCTGCGAGCCGTCGAAGACGAACCGCCCGTCGACCTTCCGCGGGTTGAACACCGCCTTGCGTCCGCACCGGCAGATCGTCTTGAGCTCCTCGAGGGAGTGCGCGATCTCCAGCAGCCGGGCGCTCCCCGGGAACGCCTCGGTGCGGAAGTCGGTGCGGATGCCGTACGCGAGCACCGGGACGTCGTCCAGCACGGCGATCCGGAGCAGGTCGTCGACCTGTCGCGGTGTGAGGAACTGTGCCTCGTCGACGAGGACGCAGCTGACCGGCCGGACCATGCCGTCGAGACGAGCCGACTCCGGGTCGGTCGCACCGGCGTCCGCGACGGCCGCACGCACGTCGTCGTCCGGCGCGAACACGACGTCCACCGCCCGCGTCACCCCGAGGCGCGACACGATCTCGCGGTCACCCTTGGTGTCCACCGACGGCTTCGCGAGCAGGACCCGCTGCCCGCGCTCCTCGTAGTTGTAGGCAGCCTGCAGGAGCCCGGTGCTCTTGCCGCTGTTCATGGCGCCGTACCGGAAGTAGAGCTTCGCCACTACGCGAGGAACCCGTCCTCGGCCGCACGGCGGATGAGGTCGGACTTCTTCGACGCGGGCCGACCGACCTTGCTGTACTTCTCGCGGACCCGACGCAGGTACGTCTTCGCGGTCTCGTACTGCACGTTCATCTGCGCGGCGACCTCGTTCGTCGAGTAGCCCGACACGTACAGGCGCAGCGCTTCTTCCTCACCGGCGCTGAGCTTCGGCCGCTGGTGCGCGTTCGCGCCGGTCGGCAGCGGACGCCAGTCGCGCTGGACCGGGGTCTCGCGGGACACGCCCATGACCTCGCGCGCCACGTCCATGACCTCGCGCATGGGCAGTGACTTCGACAGGAACGCCGCGGCGCCGGCGGCCAGCGCGCGGTCGCGGGACTCACGGCTGTCGACGCTCGACAGGACGATGACCTTCGCGCCCGCGGCCCGGCAGGTGCGCACCCGCGCCTCGATCGACACCGGCTCCTTGAGCTGGAAGTCGAGGAACACCAGGTCCGTCGGGAAGTTCTCGCTGTGCACCATCTCGAGCCACGTGTGGGCCGTCAGGGCGAGGTCGAAGTCGAAGGCGTTCACGGCGATCCAGCTCGACAGACTGTCGAGCAGCACCTCGTGGTCGTCGAGGATCGCCAGCCGCACGCGTCGGGTGCCGGGCTGCGGGAGCGGGGACCCGCCCTCCGTGGTCCGGGTCGGATCAGTGCTGGTCATAGGAGAACCTTAGTGCGAGGGACGATGGTCGGACCGCGACGTCGAGGTCGTGGAAGGTCACGCGGAGCACCGCGAAGTAGGGGTCGAAGGTGCGGTGGATGCCCACGTCGGAGTCGTCGACGGCGAGCTCCATGCGGACGGCGACGCGGCCGGCGGGAGCACCGGGCTCGTCGGCGCGGCGGACCGTCGCGCGGAAGCGGGCGGGGTCGACCGTCGCCGCCCCGAGCGCTGCGCGCAGGAAGGTGCGGACGACCGTGCGCTGGTCGGCGTCGAGCGTCGCGATGAGCCCGTCCGGGTCCTCGACGGCCTCCGCCGGACCGCCGTCGACCACGACCGCGTACTCGAACCACGTCCGGTCGGCGTCCGCGACCATCGCCCGGCGGATGCCGTCGGCGATCGCACGGGCACGGGCGCGGTCGGCGTCGGTGATGACCTCGCGGGTGCGGAGCTCGGCGAAGAACGGCGCGACGTCGCGCGCGAGGATGACCGAGCGGTCCTGCTGCACGCTCGCGGCGATGCCGTCGCGCTCCGCGCGGGCCACCGAGTACGAGCCGGCGCGGATCTGCACCCGCTCGGCCAGCCCGCCGAAGGTCCACGCGAACACCACGGCCGCCGCGGTGAGCACGAGCGTCGGTGCCGCCGCGAGGAATGCGGCCACCGCCACGGGCACCTGGTGCGGGAACACCGAGGCGGAGACGCCCCAGGCCGCCGCGTCGACGGCGGCGAGCACGAGCCCGCCGACGGCGAGGTCACGCCACGGGCGGTAGGGCGCGACGACGACGATCCCGGTCGCGGTCAGCAGGCACATGAAGTCGTTCAGGGCGTTCCGGTCAGGACCCCACTGGGCGGCGACGCTCGACACGGTCGCGACGGCGAGCAGGGCAACGTGGACGACGTACGCCCACCGCGGGAACGGCGCCCGGAAGGGTGAGGACGCGGTGACGACCACCGCTCCCGAGGAGGCGAGGACCAGCACGGTGAGCGCACTGAGCGTCGGGCTGCCGGGGACGTCACGGTCGAGCAGCGACACGAGCAGCGCCCACAGGACCCCACCGGCGCCGAGCACGACCGCGAGGGGCCGCGACCCCATGGCGCCGAGGGGGTCGTACTGCTGGGCGGTCCGGGAGCCCCGCGCGGCGGCGCGCACGACGTCGACGCGGCTCACCGGGTGTTCCCCCGGTCGGACTCGCCGGTCACGGCAAAGGCGTCCACCGTGTCCGCTCCAGCGGCCGGGTACGGCACGGACATCATCACGCTCGTGCCTGACCCGGGCGAGGACCACACCTGCACGTCACCGCCGACCCGGCCGATGCGCTCGCGGACCGATCCGCGCAGGCCCATCCGGTCGGCCCCGGTCTCCTGCTCGTCGAACCCGCGGCCGTCGTCGACCACCATCACGGTGCACGAGGCGCCGTCGTCGAACACGCTGACCTCCGCGGCATCGGTGCCCGCGTGCTTCCGCACGTTCGACAGGCACTGGCCGACCGCGCGGAGCATCGCCGTCGACCCGGCGGCCTCCAACCGGCCCAGGGCACTCGTGTCCCCGGTGACCGCGACCCGCAGGCCCTCGGTCCGGTGCTCGTCGACCATCGCGTCGAACGCCGTCGTCGTGGCGTCCGGGTCCGCGTCGGCACCGGTGTCCGGCGCGGCGAGCCACTGCCGCCCGGTGAGCATCGCGACGTCGGTCTCGACGGTCCGGGCGAGCTGGGCGTCCATCGGGCCGTCCGGGGCGAGGGCGATGGCACCGAGGTGGTTGAGGACGGTGTCGTGCAGGATGGCGGCGGCCTCGGCCTCGACCCCCGCGCGGTAGGCCGAGACGTGCTCCTCGCGCGCGGAACGGAGGAGCTCGGGCTGCACGCGCTCCGACCGGGCGGTGTTGCGGCTCGTGAACAGCACGAGTGCGACCACGAACCCGAGCGTGATCCACGCGAGGACGAGCGGCCGCGGGGGCGCGTCGGCCTGGAGCACGGCGAGCGAGGTCGCGAGCCGACCGACCAGGAACCCGCCGAACGACCAGAGCACGACCCGTCCGGCCACGGCCCCCGCGCCGCCGACGAGCACGAGCGGGATCACCGCCAGCGAGAGGAGGTAGCTCGACACCCAGGCCGTCGGGACCTCGCGCTGCACGACGGTCGTGAACCACCAGGTGCACACGCCGCCGACGGCGAGGAACGCCACGGCGGAGCGCCAGGTGCCGAACTGCACGTGCACACCGATCATCGCGAGCATCGGCAGCAGCGCGAGCACCGCCCCCGCGACGCGGACGTCCGGCTCGGCCAGCCGGTAGAGCAGCAGGGTGACGGCGGCGGCGACGACGGACCCCACGGCAGCGGCGTGGAACGCCCGCACGGTCGACCACGCGTTCACTCGCGGTGCGAGGTGCGTGGGGATGCCGAGCACGGGTCCGTGGTCCTTCCGGGAGTCGTCCGGCCGCCGGTCTGCACGAGCACCCGCGGGGCGATCGTGTACCCCGAATCGAGCTCGGTCCGGCGACCTGTCCGATGCTACCGCCGATCACCGACACGAGGTGTCCCCCGGACGCGGATCGCGGATGCTGCTCAGAAGAGCGTCGGCACCGCCTGCCCCGCAGCGGTCCGGGGCGCACCGGCGCGACGGTCCCAGTCCGGGTCGGCACGCTTGAGCGGTGAGGACGTCGGTCGGGACTGCTCGTCGAGGGACACGGGCACGCGGTACCCGTTCGTGATGGCCGGAGCCGTCCCGGCGTGCGCCGGCTCCGGCGTGGGGACCAGGTGCGCCTGGCGGTCACTGAACCCCATCGAAACCGTCGCCGGGTCGACCCGGCCGAGGCCGAGCCCGTGGTCGCGGAGGATCGGCCGTACCCGCTCGGCGAGCCAGCGCCGGTAGTCGGTCGGCGCGTAGGTGTTGTCGAGGTACATCGACCGGTAGCGCGCGACCAGGTCGGGACGGGTCCGGTCGAGCCAGGAGAACCACCACGGCTTCACACCCGGACGCAGGTGGAGCGCGGAGTACATCACGCTCGACGCGCCGGCGTCGGCCGCGCGCCCGATCGCGTCGTCGAGGTGCGCCCGCGTGTCCGTGATGAACGGCAGGACCGGCATGAGGAACACCGAGCACTCGAGCCCGGCGTCACGGATCGCCCGGACCGTGGCCAACCGCGCGGCCGTCGTCGGCGTCCCGGGCTCGACCTGCTGCTGCAGTTCGTCGTCGTAGACCGCGATCGACATCGCCAGGTCGACCGGCACCGAGCGGGCCGCCTCGACCAGGACCGGCAGGTCCCGACGCAGCAGGGTGCCCTTGGTGAGGATGCTGAACGGCGTACCCGACTCGGCGAGGGCGCGGATGACGCCCGGCATCAACCGGTACCGCCCCTCGGCCCGCTGGTAGGGATCGGTGTTCGTGCCGAGCGCAACCGGGTGCCGGTCCCAGCTCGGGCGGCGGACCTCCCGGCGCAGGACGTCGGCGACGTTCGTCTTCACCACGATCTGCTGGTCGAAGTCGGCGCCGCCATCGAACTCGAGGTAGGTGTGCGTCGGCCGCGCGAAGCAGTACACGCACGCGTGGCTGCAGCCGCGGTACGGGTTGATCGTCCACCCGTAGGTGCCGCTGCCGTCGGCCGCCGGCACACGGTTCAGCGCGCTCTTCGCGAGGACCTCGTGGAACGTGACACCCGCGAACTCCGGGGTCGTGACGCTCCGGACGAGTCCGCTGTTCGACTCGAGACCCGGCAGCGCGTCACCGCGCTCCGCTCCGATCGCCTGTCCGCTCCACCGCATCACCCCATTCGAACACACGTTCGAACGGAGGGCAAGCCGGGTCCCTCAGTGGTGCAGCCCGAGGACCTTCGCCGTGCGCGCGAGCGTCTCGTCTGCCAGCTGCGCGTCCGATCCGAGATCCGTGCCGTACGTCGGGACCATCGTGCGCACCGTCGGCGCCCACCCGTCCCAGCGGTCCGGGAAGCACCGCTGCAGCATCGCGAGCATGATCGGCACCGCCGTGGACGCACCCGGGCTCGCACCGAGCAGACCTGCGATGGAGCCGTCGGCCGAGGTGATGACCTCGGTCCCGAACTGCAGCACGCCGCCCTTCTCACGATCCGGCTTGATGACCTGCACCCGCTGCCCGGCCGTGATGCGGTGCCAGTTGTCCGGCTCCGCGGTCGGCATGAAGTCGCGGAGCGCCTCGAACTTGGTCTGCTTCGAGGCCATCAGCTGCCCCACCAGGTAGCGCACGAGGTCGAAGTTCGAGAACGCGACGCTGAGCATCGGCCGCAGGTTGTGCGGCCGGATCGACCGGAACAGGTCGAGGACCGACCCCTGCTTGAGGAACTTCGGGCTGAACCCGGCGTACGGGCCGAACATCAGCGAGGCAGAGCCGTCCACGATGCGGGTGTCGAGGTGCGGGACCGACATCGGCGGTGCGCCGACACTGGCCTTGCCGTAGACCTTCGCGGCGTGCTTCTGCACGACCTCGGGCTCGTCGGTGCGGAGGAACTCGCCGGACACCGGGAAGCCGCCGTAGCCGCGGATCTCCGGGATGCCCGACTGCTGGAGCAGGTGCAGGGCACCGCCACCGGCGCCGACGAAGACGAACTTCGCCGCGATGCGCTGGGTCGAGCGGCCGATCTCGTTCCGGACGTCGAGGACCCATCCCTCGGTCACCTTCGACCGTGTGATCTTCCGCACCTGGTGCGACGGCTCGAACTCGACGCCGGCGATCTCGAGCTCGTCGAAGAGCTGCTGCGTGAGGGACCCGAAGTCGACGTCCGACCCGGCCGCCGAGTAGGTCGCCGCGATCGGCTGGTCCTTCTTGCGACCCGGGATGAGCGCGGGCGCCCACTTCCGGATCTGCGCTGGGTCGTCCGAGTACTCGATGCCCGCGAAGAGCGGGTGGTCCTTGAGCGCCTCGTACCGCTTCCGCATGTACTCGACGTTGTCCGCGCCCCACACGAAGGAGATGTGCGGGGTCGGGTTGATGAAGTTCGACGGCTGCGGCAGCGCGCCGGTCTCGACCAGGTGCGCCCAGAACTGCCGCGAGACCTGGAACTGCTCGTTGACCGTGACCGCCTTGGCGATGTCGACGTGGCCGTCGGGCATCTCCGGCGTGTAGTTCAGCTCGCAGAGTGCCGAGTGCCCCGTCCCGGCGTTGTTCCACGGGTTCGAGGACTCCTGCGCGACGGACCCGAGCCGCTCGTAGACGCGGATCTTCCAGGTCGGTTCGAGGCGGTGGATGATGGCGCCGAGCGTGGCGCTCATGATCCCTCCCCCGACCAGGACGACGTCGATCGGGTCCACCTGCTTCACTGCCACCCGTCGATCCTACCGGCGCACCGCTGACAGGTGGGCGCACGACGGACGGGAGGCGCGGTACCGACCGGCACCGCGCCTCCCGTCCGTCGGGTGGTCGCGATCGCGACCCGGACCCGCCTACGCGGCGACGGTGCGCCGCGCGAGGATGGTCTCCGCGATCTGCACCGCGTTGAGCGCGGCGCCCTTGCGGAGGTTGTCGTTGCTGACGAACAGCGCCAGGCCGTGCCCCTCGGGCGCGGACTGGTCGGCGCGGATGCGGCCGACGAAGGACGGGTCCTGGCCGGCGGCCTGCAGCGGCGTCGGCACGTCGGACAGCTCGACCCCGGGGGCCGACGCGAGGATCTCGGTGGCGCGCTCGGGCGACAGCGGCTCCGCGAACTCGGCGTGCACCGAGATCGAGTGCCCGGTGAAGACCGGCACGCGGACGCACGTCCCGGCGACGAGCAGGTCCGGCAGCTCGAGGATCTTGCGGCTCTCGTTGCGGAGCTTCTTCTCCTCGTCGGTCTCGCCCAGACCGTCCTCGACGATCGAGCCGGCGAGCGGGACGACGTCGAACGCGATCGGGCGGACGTACTTGACCGGCTCGGGGAAGGTCACGGCGGACCCGTCGTGCGTCAGCGCAGCGGTGTCCTGCTCGAGCGCCGCACGGGCCTGGCCCAGCAGTTCCTCGACCCCGGCGAGCCCGGAGCCCGAGACCGCCTGGTACGTGGTGGCCACCAGCCGACGGAGTCCGGCCTCGGTGTCGAGCACCTTCAGCACGGGCATGATCGCCATGGTCGTGCAGTTCGGGTTCGCGATGATGCCCTTCGGGGCCTCGTCGATCGCGTGCGGGTTGACCTCACTGACGACCAGCGGCACGTCGGGATCCATCCGCCACGCGCTCGAGTTGTCGACCACGAGGGCCCCGGCCGCCGCGAAGCGGGGCGCCAGCGCGCGCGATGCCGTCGCACCGGCCGAGAACAGTGCGATGTCGATGCCCGACGGGTCGGCGGTCTCGGAGTCCTCGACGACGACCTCCTCGCCGCGGAACGGCAGGGTCGTGCCGGCGGACCGGGCGCTCGCGAAGAACCGGACCCGGTCGGCCGGGAACGCGCGCTCCTCGAGGAGACGACGCATGACGGCGCCGACCTGGCCGGTGGCGCCGACGACGGCGACGGTGGTGCTCATGTGGTGCTCCTGCTCGTGGGTCGTGCCGTGCGTGCTCGTGGGCCGCGTCGGTGCGTGCTGGGGGCGCTGCTCAGCGGCCGGTGCCGGCGTAGACGACGGCTTCCTGGTCGGCGTCGAGGCCGAACGCCTGGTGCACGACCCGCATGGCCTCGTTCAGGGTGTCGGCGCGGGTGACGACCGAGATGCGGATCTCCGACGTGGAGATCATCTCGATGTTGATCGAGGCCTCGTGCAGGGCGCGGAAGAGCGCCGCGGAGACCCCCGCGTTCGTGCGCATGCCCGCGCCGACCAGGGCGAGCTTGCCGATCTGGTCGTCGTACTGGATGCCCTCGTACCCGATGTCGGCCTTCGCGACCTCGAGCGCCGTCAGGACGCCCTGGCCCTGGTCCTTCGGCAGTGTGAAGGAGATGTCCGTGCGGCCGGTGACGGCCTCGGACACGTTCTGCACGATCATGTCGATGTTCGCACCGGCGCGGGCCACGATCGTGAAGATCTCGGCGGCCTTGCCGGGGGTGTCGGGCACGCCGACGACGGTGATCTTGCCCTCGGAGAGGTCTCCGGCGATCCCGGTGATGATCGGTTCTTCCACGGTTTCCCCCTCGGCAGGGTTGTAGACGATGGTGCCCTCGGCGTTGCTGAACGAGGAGCGGACGTGCAGGGTGACGCCGTGCCGACGGGCGTACTCGACGGCGCGGATGTAGAGGACCTTGGCGCCGGACGCGGCGAGCTCGAGCATCTCCTCGCTCGTGATCCGGTCGACCTTCTGCGCCTTCGGCACGACGCGGGGGTCCGCGGTGAAGATGCCGTCGACGTCGGTGTAGATCTCGCACACGTCGGCGTCGAGCGCGGCGGCGAGGGCGACGGCGGTCGTGTCCGACCCGCCGCGTCCGAGCGTCGTGATCTCGCCCGTGGTGCGGTTGAAGCCCTGGAACCCGGCGACGATCGCGACGTGTCCGGCGTCGAGCGCCTCGCGCACGCGCTTCGGGGTGACGTCGACGATGCGGGCCTTGCCGTGCTGGGCGTCGGTGAGCATGCCGGCCTGGCTGCCCGTGTACGAGGACGCCTCGACCCCCAGGCTCTTGATCGCCATCGCGAGCAGCGCCATCGAGATGCGCTCCCCCGCCGTGAGCAGCATGTCGAGCTCACGACCGGCCGGGATCGGGGTCACGGAGTGCGCGAGGTCGACGAGCTCGTCGGTGGTGTCGCCCATCGCCGAGACCGCCACGACCACGTCGTTGCCGGCCTTCTTCGTCTGGACGATCCGCTTCGCCACGCGCTTGATGCTCTCGGCGTCCGCGACGGACGATCCACCGAACTTCTGCACGATCAGGGCCACTGGCTGGTACTCCCGGGGACGACGGTTCCGCGACGGTCACGCGGTCTGACAATGCTAGAGGGTGTTCCGCGGATGTTGCGTGCGAGCGGGCACCGACGCAACGATCCTGCGTGGCCCGGGGTCAGTTCCCGACCACGCGACGGCCCTCGAAGGCGCGTCCGAGGGTCACCTCGTCGGCGTACTCCAGGTCGCCGCCGACCGGCAGGCCGGAGGCGAGACGGGTGGTGCGGATGCCCATCGGGACGAGCAGACGGCTGAGGTAGGTCGCCGTCGCCTCACCCTCGAGGTTCGGGTCGGTCGCGATGATCACCTCGTCCACGGTGCCGTCCGCCAGCCGCGTCATGAGCTGCTGGATGCGCAGGTCGTCCGGACCGACGCCGTCGATCGGGCTGATCGCGCCGCCGAGCACGTGGTAGAGCCCGCGGAACTCGCGGGTGCGCTCGATCGCGGCGACGTCCTTCGCCTCCTCCACGACGCAGATGACGGCCGGCGAGCGTCGGGGATCGCGGCAGATGCTGCACTGAACGTTCTCGGTGACGTTGCCACAGATCTCGCAGAAGCGGACCTTCTCCTTGACCTCGGCCAGGAGCTCGGACAGCCGTGCGGGGTCGAACGACTCGGTCTGCAGGATGTGGAACGCGATCCGCTGCGCCGACTTCGGCCCGATGCCGGGGAGCCGGCCGAACTCGTCGATGAGGTCCTGGACGATGCCGTCGTACATCAGGCGCCTTCCTCGTGCAGGGCGGTCTCCTCGATGAACTGCGCACCGAGGATCTCACGGACGACGGCCTCGCCGTAGCGGCCCGCGACCGGGGCGCGCCGGACCTGTGGCGGGGCCGTCCGCTGCCGGGCCGGGGCGGTCCGCTGCGGTGCGGTGGCCGCCTGGGGGCGGTCGTGCGTCGGGCTGCCCTGGCCCGGGGCGCGGGTCGACGGCGCGGGGGTCGACGGTGCTGCGGATCCGGCACCCGGGTCGGGGAACGGGGCGCCGTCGTCGTACGGCTCGTCGTCCAGCGGGTAGTCGTCGACCGGGACCTCGGTGCTCGTTCCTGCTGCAGGGCTCGATGCTGCTCCCTGGCCGGACACCACAGGAGCCGACGTCGCGGGAGCTGCCTCGGCGGTGTCCGGTGCCGTGCCCGCCGCCGCGCCGGTCGTCCCGGTCGCGGGCTGCTCGCTCGGTGCTCCGGTCCGCGGGCGCGCTGCTGCTCCGCCGAGTGCCGAGGCCGGTCGCAGCTGTGCCGCGAGGGCCGCGTCGGCAGCCGGGTCCGACACCGGTGTGACCGGTGCGACGGGCTCCCCCGTGTCGGTGGTGCCGAACGGTGCGGACCAGCCCGGCTCGAGGTGCTCCGGGACCGCGCCCGCGGTCGGGTCGGTCGCGGGGATGGTCGCGACCGCCCAGTCGGTGACGGGCCCCGTCGACGCGGGTGCCGTCGTCGGGGCGGTGTGCTGCGGCTCGGACTGCGTCGGTCGCTGCTGCTGGGGTGCCTGCTGCGTCGGTGCCTGCTGCGTCGGGGCCTGCTGCGGCGCCGCCTGCTGCGGTGCCGTACGGTCCGAGGTCGCCGACGGCGCGTCCTGTCGTGGAGCCGGTCGCTGCTGCGGCGCCTCCTGCCGGGGTGCGGCCTGCTGCGGGGCCGCCGGCTGCGGTGCCGACTGCGGTGCCGCCTGCGGTCGGCCCGCCTGCTGCTGCTGCCCCGGGCCGCGCGCCACGAACTTCACGCGCAGGCCGAGCACCTCGATGATCGCCGAGCGCAGGAGCTCGCTCACGCTCGTCGACGGGTCGGACATCTCCTTGAAGGACGCCACGTCCTGCTGGCTCGGGAAGGTCAGCGTGAGCACGTCCTCACGGAGCGCGGTCACCTGCGCGGTGACCACGACGGACCAGGCCGACCGTCGGGAGCGCTGGACGTGCTCGACGACCTCGGGCCAGGCGTCCTTGAGCTGCTGGAAGCCCACCGGGGTGACCGGACTCACGACGGGTTCGTCCCCGACGGCGGTCCCCTGCCCGGTGGACGAGGCGTTCGCCGTCCCGGAGGGCTCGTGCCGTTCGGGTGCCGACGCTTCCGGTTCCTCCGCGGGCTGCCGGGCGGCGGCCGGTGCTGCGGGCGCGCTCGGTGCCTCCGCACCCGGCGCCACCGCTGCCCACGAGGCGGCGGCGTCGCGCACGGCCGTCCCCGGATCGTCCGACCCGGACGATGCAGGCGCCGCGGCAGCCGGAGCGGTGGTCTGCTGCTGCGCGGGAGCCGTCCGCACAGCGGGAGCGGTCCGTGGCGCGGTCGTCGGCCCGGACTCCGGGGCACCCGGACGTGCGGACGGCACAGCGGCGCGCGCGGCAGCAGCTCCGGCACCGGCGTCCGTCGACGTCCCCTCGTGCCCGCCGACCTCGCCGACACCCACCCGGCGCTCGAGCCGCTCGACCCGCGCGAGCGCGCCGCGCTGCGTGTCGTCCGCCTCGGGCACCAGCATCCGCGCCGTCATCAGCTCGAGGTGGAGGCGCGGCGAGGTGGCGCCGGTCATGTCCGTCAGGGCCTTGTTGGCGATGTCGGCGGACCGCGAGAGAGCGGTCGCGCCGAACACGCCCGCCTGCCGCGTCATGGTGTCGAGTTCCTCGGGCGAGATGCCGCGCAGCACGGCGGCGGCGCTCTCGTTCGTCGCCGCGACGACGATCAGGTCGCGGAGGCGCTCCAGCAGGTCCTCGACGAAGCGTCGCGGGTCCTGGCCGGTCTGCACGACGCGGTCGATCGCGGCGAAGGCGGACGCCGGGTCGGCGACGGCGAGCGCGTCGACCACGTCGTCGAGGAGCGCGGCATCGGTGTAGCCGAGCAGGGCGACCGCGCGCTCGTACGCGATCGCGCCGTCCTCGCTGCCCGCCATGAGCTGATCGAGCAGCGACAGGGTGTCGCGGACCGACCCGCCGCCGGCCCGCACGACGAGCGGCAGCACGCCGGGCGCGACCGAGACGGACTCCTGCGCGCAGAGCTGCTCGATGTACTCGAGCATCGTCGCCGGCGGGACGAGTCGGAACGGGTAGTGGTGGGTGCGGGACCGGATGGTCCCGATCACCTTCTCCGGCTCGGTGGTCGCGAAGATGAACTTGACGTGCTCCGGCGGTTCCTCGACGAGCTTGAGCAGCGCGTTGAAGCCCTGCGGCGTCACCATGTGCGCCTCGTCGAGGATGAAGATCTTGTAGCGGTCGCGAGCCGGTGCGAAGACGGCGCGGTCGCGCAGGTCACGGGCGTCGTCGACACCGTTGTGGCTCGCGGCGTCGATCTCGATCACGTCGAGCGACCCACCGCCACCGCGCGCGAGTTCCACGCAGCTCGGGCACACACCACACGGCGTGTCCGTGGGGCCCTCGGCACAGTTCAGGCACCGCGCGAGGATGCGTGCGGACGTCGTCTTGCCGCACCCGCGCGGTCCGCTGAACAGGTAGGCGTGGTTGACGCGGTTCGTCCGGAGCGCGGTCCGCAGCGGGTCGGTGACCTGCGACTGCCCGATCAGCTCGGCGAAGTTCTCGGGCCGGTAACGGCGATACAGGGCGGTGACCACGCGACAAGGGTAGCCGGGACAGCCGACAGCGCGACGCCTGCGCGACGACCTGTGGAGGCCGTGCACGACGTGGTCTCGCCGCGGTACGGCAATGAGGTCCCGGGAATGCAAAGACTCCTCACGCACCCGCCAGAGCCCGGTTACCCTTGCTGCGTTTCCGCCCTGGGGGAGTTGGCCTGGATGGCGTCACGTGAGGAGCCTCCGGAAGCATACCGGACGCGACGGGCAGTATCGGACACATGAAGATCGCCATCGCCGGAGGACACGGTCAGATCGCCCTGCTCCTCGCCCGACTCGTCACCGATGCCGGACACGACGCCGTCTCGATCATCCGGAACCCCGCGCACGTGACCGACGTCGAGCAGCAGGGCGCCACCGCGATGGTCGTCGACCTCGAGCAGGTGGACGACGACGAGCTCGCGCTGCGCCTCCGCGGTGTCGACGCCGTGGTCTTCGCCGCCGGTGCCGGCCCGAACAGCGGCGCGGAGCGCAAGGAGACCGTCGACCGGGACGCCGCGATCACCCTCGCCGACGCGGCCGAGCGGATCGGCATCCGGCGCTACGTGATGATCTCGGCGATGGGTGCCGACGCCTACGACCGCGAGCGGGCCGTCGTCCCGGCGCAGACCGAGGCGGACGTGTTCCAGGTGTACCTGCGCGCGAAGTCCGAAGCCGACGCGAACATCCGCATGCGGAACCTGCGGTGGACGATCATCCGCCCGGGCGGGCTGCTCGACACCCCGCCGCAGGGCACGGTCGCCGTCGGCCGGACGGTGCCGCGGGGATCGATCCCCCGCGCGGACGTCGCCGCACTCGTGCTGCACGCACTGCTCGACGACGCCGCGGTCGGCGTGCAGTTCGAGGTCACGAGCGGGGACACCCCGATCCCGGCGGCCCTGCAGGCCATGAGCTGACCCGGGCGGCCCGCGCGCCCCGGCGGGACACGCCGTCCGAGCGCCGAGACACCGCCGGATCCGGGGGCGTCTCGCGCACTCGGCGGCGTCTCGCCCACCGGACGGCGTCCCGCACCCGGCAGCGCCCTACAGCGCGACCGCCGCCGACTGCCGAGCGATCTCGAGCTCCTCGTTCGTCGGGATGACGAGCACCGCGACCCGCGAGCCGTCCGTGGAGATGCGCCGTGCCTCCTTCGAGTGCAGCTCGTTCCGGTCGGCGTCGACCTCGATCCCGAGGTGCTCGAGGCCGGCGAGCACGCGCCGACGCAGCAGGGCGTTGTTCTCCCCCACGCCCGCGGTGAAGACGACCGCGTCGAGCCCGCCGAGCTGTGCCGTGTAGGCGCCGACGTAGCGACGGATCCGGTGCCGGTACACGGCGAGCGCCGCCTCCGCGTCCTCGTCGCCGGCGAGCGCCGCGTCCTGCACGTCCCGCATGTCGCCGTTGCCCGTGAGCCCGAGCAGCCCGGACTCCTTGTTGAGCATGGTGTCCAGCTCGTCGAAGCCGAGCCCGGCCTCGCGGTGCAGGTGGATCAGCACGGCGGGGTCGAGGTCGCCGGAACGGGTGCCCATCACGAGCCCCTCGAGCGGCGTGAGGCCCATGGACGTCTCGATGGACCGCCCACCGTCGACGGCCGCCGCCGAGGCACCGTTGCCGAGGTGCAGCACGATGGTCTTCAGCTCCGCCAGCGGCCGGTCGAGGAACACCGCGGCCTGCTCGGAGACGTACTTGTGGCTCGTCCCGTGCATGCCGTAGCGGCGGATGCGGTACCGCTCGGCCAGGTCCGCGGGGATCGCGTACGTGTACGCGTGCGGCGGCATCGTCTGGTGGAAGGCGGTGTCGAACACGGCGACGTGCGGCACGTCCGAGAAGACCCGCTGCGCGGCCCGGATGCCCTCGAGGTTCGCGGGGTTGTGCAGCGGCGCCAGGCTGCTCAGCTCGTCGATCTGCCGCTCGACCTCCTCCGTCACGACGGTCGCGCGGTCGAAGGTGGTCCCGCCGTGCACGACGCGGTGCCCGACCACGGCCGGCGGGTGCTCGTCGAACGAGGGTCCGACCTTCGCGAAGGCGTCGATCATCGCCTGGAAGCCGGCGGCGTGGTCGGGCACGTCGGCCGCGTCGTTCGACGAGGTCTCCCCCGTCACCGCGTTCGTGTGCTTCCAGGCGCCCGACGACTCCCCGATGCGCTCGACCAGGCCCGAGGCGAGTGTGCGCTCGCCCTCGAGCTCGATGAGCTGGTACTTGAACGAACTCGAACCGGAGTTCACGACGAGGGCTGCGGTCACGTGGGTGGTCACTTTCTGGATCGGACGGGAGGCACGGTGCGGGTCCCCGGGGTCAGGCTGCGTCGGACGCGGTGCCGGCCTGGATGGCCGTGATGGCGACGGTGTTGACGATGTCGCTGACGAGCGCACCGCGGGAGAGGTCGTTGATGGGCTTCCGCAGGCCCTGCAGCACCGGACCGATGGCGACGGCGCCGGCCGAGCGCTGCACGGCCTTGTACGTGTTGTTGCCGGTGTTGAGGTCCGGGAACACGAACACCGTCGCGCGGCCCGCGACCGGCGAGTCCGGCATCTTGGTGCGGGCGACGGTCGGGTCGGCGGCGGCGTCGTACTGGATCGGTCCCTCGACGAGCAGGTCCGGTCGGCGCTCGCGCACGAAGGCGGTGCCGGCGCGCACCTTGTCGACGTCCGCCCCGGTGCCGCTGTCGCCCGTCGAGTAGCTGAGCATCGCCACGCGGGGGTCGATGCCGAACTGCGACGCGGTCTCGGCCGACGAGATCGCGATGTCCGCGAGCTGCTCGCTCGTCGGGTCCGGGATCACCGCGCAGTCGCCGTAGACGAGCACGCGGTCCGCGAGGGCCATGAGGAAGACGCTCGACACGATGGACGTGTCCGGACGGGTCTTGATGATCTCGAAGGACGGGCGGATCGTGTGCGCCGTGGTGTGCTTCGCACCCGAGACCATGCCGTCGGCGAGCCCGAGCTGCACCATGAGCGTGCCGAAGTAGGACACGTCGGTGACGGTGTCGCGTGCGAGCTCGATCGACATGCCCTTGTGCGCCCGCAGCCGCGTGTACTCCGCCGCGAACCGCTCCCGCAGCTCGGGGTCGAAGGGACTGACGATCCGGGCGCCCTCGAGGTCGAGGCCGAGCTCCGTCGCCCGGGCCCGCACCGCCGCCGGCTCGCCGAGGACCGTGAGCGCGCAGACCTGCCGTGCGAGCAGCGTGGACGCGGCACGGAGGATGCGGTCGTCGTCGCCCTCCGGCAGCACGATGTGCTTGCCGTACCCACGGGCCCGGTCGAGCAGGCCGTGCTCGAACATGAGCGGTGTGACGACCCCGGACGGCGTCAGCTGCAGACGGTCCCGCAGGGCGTCCGCGTCGACGTGCTGCTCGAAGAGCGCCAGCGCGAGGTCGGCCTTCCGCGGCGAGTCGGCCGCGAGCCGACCGCGGGTGTGGGTGATGCGCAGCGCGGTGTCGTAGGTGCCGAGGTCGTTCCGCGCGATCGGCAGCGAACTCGACAGGCCCTCGAGCAGGCGCGTGATCTGCGGCGAGGTCTCGAACCCGCCGTTGAGGATCACGCCCGCCAGGCTCGGGAACGTCTCGGACTGGTTCGCGAGGACGGTCGCCAGGAGCACGTCGCTGCGGTCCCCGGGGACGACGACGATGCCGCCCTCGATCAACCGCGGGAGGACGTTCTCCATGCTCATGCCGGCGACGACCGTGCCCAGTGCCTCGCGGTCGAGCAGGGCCTCGTCCCCGCGCACGAGCGTGGCGCCGGTCGCCTCGAGGAGTGCCCGCACCGTCGGCGCCACGAGCACGCGGTCCTCGGGGATGGCCCACACCGGCGTGTCCGGGTGGTCGTCGCGCACGGCGGTCTCGACGCTCTGCACGATGGCCTGGAGGGCGTCCGGGTCGGCCCGGTTCACCACGACGCCGAGCAGCTGCGCGTGCGCCGCCCGGAGCTCGCTCGTCGTGACGTCGGCGACCTGCGCCATCGCGTCGGGCGTCCGGACCCCGCGCTCCGCCGCGTCGCGACCCCCGAGCACGAGCAGGACGGGTGCACCGAGGTTCGCGGCGACCTTCGCGTTGAACGACAGCTCCGTGGGGCTGCCGACGTCCGTGTAGTCCGACCCGAGCACGACGACCGCGTCACACTGCCGCTCGACCTCGGCGAACCGGGACAGGATCGTGCCGAGGGCGGCGTCCGGGTCCGCGTGCACGTCGTCGTAGGTGACGCCCACGGCCTCGTCGTAGGACAGCCCGACCGCGCTGTGCTGCAGCAGGAGCTCGAGCACGTAGTCCGGCTCGACGACCGACCGGGCGACCGGGCGGAACACCCCGACCCGTCCCACCGAGCGTGCGAGGGTCTCGAGGACACCGAGGGCGACGGTGCTCTTGCCCGTGTGTCCTTCTGCTGACGTGATGTAGATGCGGGTCGACACCCCTCCAGGCTAGTCGGGCGGGTGTCGGGCGCTCTGGGAGCCCGACGATCTGTGGAGGGTGTGGTCATCCGCACGCTCCGGAACCTGTACCATGGGGTGTCGTCGCGAGACGGCACTGGAGAATTCGCCTAGTGGCCTATGGCGCACGCTTGGAAAGCGTGTTGGGTGCAAGCCCTCGGGGGTTCGAATCCCCCATTCTCCGCAGAACGAGCAAGCACCGACAGGCGCGTCCGGGTCCCGGGCGCGCCTGTCCTGCTTCCCGGTCCCCCACCTGCCCGACCACGACGCCCCCCGTCGCACCGGTCCTGGCCGGGAAACGCTCATCGGGGGTGGAACGCGCTGTCCTCCACCCCCGTTCGCCCCTATCCTGAGCAGACGGTCGCCCCCGGGACGGGGCGGTCGCGGTGCAGCGGACGGCAGGGGCGTCGTCCGCGGCAGGACTCTCGCCTGCCCGCGCCCGAGGGGTGAGGAGACCCACGTGGGGGAAGCGACGATGCCGACCGCAGGACGACTGCGGACGCCCGTCTTCGACGTCCTGCTCCGTCCGCGGCGGTCGCTGGTCCGCTCGACGGTGCTGAGCGTCGTGTGCTCCGCCGTCCCGCTGGCGGTGGCCCTGGCGTGGGTGTCGCTGCCGGTGCGGTGGTGGACCCTCGTCGTCCCGGTCGTCCTGGTCCTCGCCGTGCTCGTCTGCGCGCTGTTCGTCCGGCTCGGGCAGGCGTACCTCGGCATCGACGCGCAGTCGGTCGTCCTCCGCGCGGTCCTCACGCCGAACCGGCACGTCGCCCGCGACCGGCTCCACCGGCTCGTGGTCGCGACGACCTACGGCGCCTCCGCCGACCGCACCACGCGGGAGCTCCTGGCGTTCGACGCCGAGGGCGGCCACCTGTTCCGGATGCGCGGCGACGTCTGGGGCGAGTCCGCCCTCGACCGGGTGCTCGAGGCCCTCGACCTCCCCGTCGAGCACGACCGTCGTCCCGTCCACACGCGCGAGCTCGCACGCCGCTGGCCGGCGAGCCGCACCTGGTACGAGCGTCGTGCCGGTGTGCTCGTGGTGGCCCTGCTCACCGTCGGGATCGGTGTCGCCCTCCTGGCCGTCGAGACCGTGGAGCTCCTGGCCCGCTGACACGGGTCCTCAGCGACGCCGCCGGAGCGTCGAGAAGATCCCGCGCACGACCTCCTTCGCGATCGCGCCGCCGATCCCCGGACCGAGCAGGTCGGCCAACGGGTCGTCGGTCACCCGCCTGGTACGCGTCCGCGTGGACGAGCGCGACCGCCGCGCGGTCGCAGCCCGCTCGGCCCGCTCGAACTCCCGCTGCGTCCGCTCGACCTCGGCCTGGGCCGCCGCACGCTCCCGCTCGTCGCGCCGCGCCTGCGCGGCCGCCTCCTTCGCCGCCGCGGCGGCGGCACGTGCCGCCTCCTGCTCCGCCTCGGCCTGCGCCTGGGCTGCAGCGGCCTCCGCTGCGGCTGCCTCCATCCGGGCCGCGAGGATCTCGCGGGCCGACTCGGGGTCGACCGCGGTGCCGTAGGTGGCGAGCAGCGGGGAGGAGGCGACCCGTGCCTCCAGGACGGACGACGGCAGGGGGGCCATCGATCCCTGCGGAGCGCGCAGTCGCGTCCACGCGACCGGTGTCGGCGCACCGCGCTCGTCCATCACCGTGACGATCGCCTCGCCCGTGGCGAGCGACGTCAGCACCTCCGCCAGGTCGTAGTCGCTCGTCGGGAAGGTCGACACCGTCGCCCTGAGCGCCTTCGCGTCGTCCGGCGTGTGCGCCCGGAGCTGGTGCTGCACGCGCGACCCGAGCTGCGCGAGCACGTCGTCCGGCAGGTCCTTCGGTGTCTGCGTCACGAAGACGATGCCGACGCCCTTCGACCGGATGAGCCGGACCGTCCGCACGACCTGCTCGGTGAAGTCGTGCGACGCGCCACTGAAGAGCAGGTGCGCCTCGTCGAAGAAGAACACGAGCTTCGGCTTGTCGGTGTCGCCGACCTCCGGGAGCTCGTTGAACAGGTCCGCGAGCAGCCACATGAGGAAGGTCGAGAAGACCTCCGGCTGGTCCTGCACGCCGGGGACCTCGAGCAGGTTCACGGTCCCGCGTCCGTCGGCGGCGGTGCGGAGGAACACCTGCGTGTCGACCTCGGGCGCCCCGAAGAACCGGTCGGCCCCCTTGTCCGCGAAGGTCACGAGTTCGCGGAGGATCACGCCGGCCGTCTGCTTCGACAGGCCACCGAGCTCGGCCAGCTCGGCCTTGCCAGCGTCGCTGACGAGGAAGGTCAGCACGGCACGGAGGTCGGCCAGGTCGACCAGGGGCAGTCCGGCGCGCTCGGCGTGGTGGAACACGAGACCGAGCGACGACTCCTGCGTCTCGTTGAGCCCGAGGACCTTCGACAGCAGCAGCGGACCGAACCCCGAGACCGTGGCACGGATCGGCACGCCGACGCCCTGTCCGCCGAGGGACCAGAACTCCGCCTGGCTCGCCAGGCCCTCCCACCGCTGGCCGATGCCGGCCGTCCGTGCGAGCAGCTTGTCGTCCGGCTGTCCCGCCTCGGCGAGCCCGGACAGGTCCCCCTTCACGTCGGCGGCGAAGACGGGGACGCCGGCAGCCGCGATCTGCTCGGCGAGCACCTGCAGTGTGCGGGTCTTGCCGGTGCCGGTCGCTCCGGCGACGAGTCCGTGGCGGTTGAGCATCGCGAGCGGGATCCGCACCGGCACGTCGGGCAGGGGTGCGCCGTTGACGAGGGCGCCGAGCTCGAGGGCGGTCCCCTCCAGGGCGTAGCCGGCACGGACGGCGGCGACCGCCTCGGGGCCGAGGGGACCGGACGGCGCGGGCGCGGACGGCGCGGGCGCGGACGGCGGGGTGTCGGCCGGAGCGGTGTCCGGTGTTGCGGTGCTGCCGGGAGGCTCGGTGCCCGTCCCCGACGTCGGCTCCGGCTCGCGCTCGGCCGGGTCGGCGCTCGGCGCGGCCGGCTCCGCGGTGTCGGCCGCCTGCTGCAGCGCGGCGGCGAGTTCCTCGGCTCGACGAGCTGCCTCGTCGGCGAGCCGACGCGCCTCCTCCGCCGCGGCCTGCGCCGCCGCTGCCGCCGCCCGTGCCTGCTCCACCGCGTCGCTCATGCCCGCAGCCTACGGACGCAGCGACGACCCGGTCCGGTCTCGGCGGTCGGCCAGCGCGTCAGTGCTGCGGTCGGTCAGTGCGAGAGCGCCGGGACCGTCCTCGGCCGCACGACGACCCACAGCACGAGGACCGCGACCGCCGCGGTGCAGCCCATCACTGCGGCCATCGGAGTCGCGGCGTCGATGCCGATGATGCCCACGATCGGCGACACGAGGCCGGCGACGCCGAAGTTCAGGGCACCGAGGAGCGACGCGGCGGTGCCGGCCTCCTTGCCGTGCGCGGCGAGCCCGATCACCTGCACGAGCGGGAAGGTGAAGCCGCAGGCGGCGATGAAGAACCACAGCGGCACGAGGACGCCGACGAGTCCGGCACCGAGCTGGTCGAGGACGACGATCGCCGCCGCCGACACGAAGAGCGTCGCGGTCGAGCACGCCAGGATCCACTGCGGGCCGACCCGCTGCGCCAGCCGTGAGGACACCTGCACCCCGACCACGACACCGATGGAGTTCACCGCGAAGAGCAGCCCGTACTGCTGGGCGTCGAGCCCGTAGACGGTCTGGAAGAGGAACGGCGACGCGCTGAGGTACGAGAACAGGCCGCTGAAGACCATCGCGCCGATCAGCGCGACCCCCACGAAGATCCGGTCCGAGAGCAGCGCGCGGTAGCGCTGCCCGATCGTGGAGTGCCCGGCCTCGTGCCGGCGGGCCTTCGGCAGCGTCTCGACGATGAGCAGGGACGAGGCGATCACGACCGCGGCGCCGTAGCAGGCGAGGAAGACGAAGACCCCGCGCCAGCTGACGAACTGCAGCATCTGCGAGCCGATGAGCGGCGCGAGGATCGGCGCGAGGCCGTTCACCATCGCCAGGCGCGACAGCATGCGCACGAGCGGCTTGCCGCCGAACAGGTCGCGCACGGTCGCCATCGCGACGACGCCGCCCGCGGCCGCCCCCATGCCCTGCAGCACGCGGAAGAGCGCGAGGACCTCGACGTCCGGCGCCAGCGCGGCACCGACGGACGCGGCGACGTGCACCGTGGTCGCCACGATGAGCGGGAGCCGTCGACCGACCTTGTCGCTCCACGGACCGACGAGCAGCTGCCCGACGGCGAAGCCCAGGGTGGTGGCCGTCAGCGTGAGCTGCACCGCGCCCTCGCTGATGCCGAACTCGCGCTCGAGCGACGGGAACGCCGGCAGGTAGAGGTCGATGGTGAACGGCCCGAGCGCGGTGAGCGCGCCGAGCACGAAGACGTAGACGAGTCGCTGACGCCGGGTGAGGGCGTCACCGGGGTGCAGCACGACGCGGAGCGATCCGGTGGTGGCGGGCGCGGTCACGAGCGGTCCTTCACGGGAGGAGGGGTGCAGGAGAGACGGGTGCGGGGCTCGTCACGTGACACGGCAACGGCTGCGTCGACGCGGGTCGAATCGATTCGGCCCCGGAACCATCGTAGGGCCTGCACGCCCGCTCGCGGAACGCCCACCGACGGAGGGGCCCGTCACACTGCGCTCTCCGACCCGTCCGCGCGGTCGGCGTGCGGTAGCGTCGGACTGCTCGGGCACGCGTCGGTGACCGGGCCGACGCAACAGAAGGGGGTGGTGTCGTGGTCGACGCCCGCATCCTGCACACGACGGCAGCGCTGCGCGAGGCGATCCTCCGACTCGCCGCCGATCGCCCCGTGTCCCGGATCACCGTCGCCGACGTCACCCGCGCCGCGGGGATCAACCGCGCCACCTTCTACTCGCACGCCGTCTCCCCCGGGTCCCTGCTCGCCGACGTGCTCACGCCGGAGCTCGACCGGATCCGCGAGGAGGACGTCGAGGCCCGCCGCACCGCCGCCGCACGCGGAGCCGACACGGACGAGCTCGCCGCGATCACCCGACGGGGCATCGACGCCGTCGTCGAACACGTCGTCGCGCACCGCGACATCTACGCGCGGGGGCTCCCGGACACCGAGGACGCCTCGCTGCACCGGCTGCTCGTCGAGCACTTCACGGTGTCGAGCGCGCAGCACATCCGCGAGCTCGACGCCGCGGCCCGCCCGGCGATGCTCGACGACGTCGCCGCAGGGTTCGTCGCACAGGGCTTCGTCGGCGCGATCGGCGCCTGGCTCGCCGGACCACGGCGCTCCCGCAAGGCCCTCGTCGAGACGATCACGCTGTCGTTCCCGGCGTGGTGGCACTGACCGACCGCCGTCCCGCCTGAGCGGCACCGTCCCCGGGCACGGGCACGGGCACGCCCGTGGTCAGTCGTCCGCGTCCGGCTGCTCGCCGCGCTGCAGTGACCGGACCACGTCGACCGCGGTCGCGGCAGTGTCGTCGGACGTCGGCACCCGGTGGTCGGCCGAGACGCCGTCGCCCCCGGTCCCGCTCGCCGGCACCGCATCGCCGAGCGAGACGACGACCACGCCGGCGTCGTGCGCCGTCTGCACCGCACCCGCGAGCGACCCCGCGTCGACGGCGCGGACCAGCAGCGCCTTCGCCCCGTCGCGGACGAGCCCGTCGACGGCCTGCCGCTGCGCCGTCGCGGCGTCCGGCCGGGGCGCCACACGGACGTCCGGCCGGAAGCCCGCGTCACCGAGCCCGTCCTCGAGGTCTGCCGCGAGCGCGTCGTCGCCCGGCGCGAGCACCACACCGACCACGGCGTTCCGGTCGAAGCCACCGTCGGAGCTCGTCAGGTCCGTGCTGCGCACGGGTGTGGGTGCCGCGGTCGTCGCACCCTGACACCCGGTGAGGGCGAGGGCGGCGCCCACCAGGACGGCGACGACGGTGATGCGCACTCCGGTCCTCCACTCGGTCGGTGTGCCACGCTACCGCCGAGACGTCAGCTCCGTGCGGGCCCCGCCGCCGGTGCCGGCACCGGACCGAGCCGGTGGACGGCGACGGCCGCCACGAGCGCGATGCCCGTCATCGCGACGAACACGAGCGGGAACGACCAGTCGCCGTCCGCTCCCCCGCTCCCCACGAACAGCAGGCCCGTGACCGCGAGCCCGACCACGCTGCCGGACGCGTCGGCGATCGTCAGCGCGGAACTCGCGAACCCGTCGTCGCCCTCGCGGGAGAAGCGCAGCGTGAGCATCGAGAGCCGCGGGTACATCGCCCCCATGCCCGCGCCGCCGACGAACCACCCGGCGACGAGCACCGCCCACGGCAGGTCCCAGAGCGCGACGGCGAGCGCCGTCAGCAGGCTCACCAGGACGAGTGCGAGCCCGGCGCGGAAGGTCCGGGCCGCGGTCAGGCGGTCCTCCCCGAGCCGCCCGTGCAACCAGCTTGCACCGGCCCAGCTCAGTGCCGCGACGGTGAGCGCCAGCCCCGCGGCCGACGCCGACAGCCCGTGGCGTTCCTGCAGCAGGAACGGCACGTACGCCTCGCTGCCGAAGAACGCCGCCGCGACGAGCCCGCGGAGCAGCACCACCGACGGCAGGCCGGGCGCGGCGCGGAAGGTCCCCGTCGGCAGCAGGGGTCGCAGCGCCGCCCAGGCCCCGACAACGCCGATCACGACCGCGGCGATCCGCGCCCCGACCCCGAGGTCCGGTGCCACGTTGAGCAGCAGGATCGCCACCGCCGCCCCCACCGACCAGGCGATCCGGCCGCGCTGCCAGGCCGGGCGACGCTCGACGGGCGGGGCGTGCAGGCGGGACAGCGTCGGCACGAGCAGCGCGAACGCTACGAGTGCGATGACGAGCGCCCCGGCGAAGACCCAGTGCCACCCCCACACCTCGGTCACGACGCCGGCGAGCGCGGGTCCGACCAGCGCGGGCACCACCCACGCGGCCGCGAACCCGGCGAACACGGGGCCGTGCAGCTCCGCCGGGAAGATCCGGGCGACGAGCACGTAGAGCACGACGTCGACGGCCCCGGCGCCGAACCCCTCGACCAGGCGCCCGACGAGGAAGACCTCCATCGTCGGTGCGAGCATCACCACGGCCGTGCCGATCGCGAAGAACGCCGCGGACACCCAGGCGACGATCCGGCCGCCCGAGCGGTCCGACCAGTTGCCGGCCAGCACCATGCCGGGCACCCCGGCGGCGAGCGGCGCGGCGAACGCGAGCGCGTAGAGGGTCTGCCCGTCGAGGTCGCGACTGATCTCCGGCATCACCGTGGTCATCGCCAGGTTCTGGAACGCGGCGACCCCGACGATGGCGACCATGCCGAGCGTCGCCAGGGCGTACCGCCCACCGAGGATCCCCGACCTCGTCGCCACGCTGCTCACCGGGCCAGCCTAGGGGCCGGCACCGACGGTCCGACGGGCACCACGACGGACGGGAGGCGCCCCACCGGTCCGGTGGAGCGCCTCCCGTCCGTCGCCCTGTCGGTGCACGGCCCGTGGCCGCGTCAGCGGGACAGCGCCTGCAGCACGTCGGCGACGAGGTCGCCGCGGTCCTCGATGCCCACCGACAGCCGGACCACGTTCTCCGGCACCGCGAGCTCGGTCCCCTTCACCGACGCGTGCGTCATCTCGCTCGGGTACCCGATGAGCGACTCGACGCCGCCCAGGGACTCGGCGAGCGTGAAGACCTCGGTCGACTCGACGAACCGCTTGGCGGCCTCGGGCCCGCCCGTGAGGGCGACGGACAGCATGCCGCCGAAGCCGCTCATCTGCTTCGCCGCGACCTCGTGCCCGGGGTGGTCGGCGAGGCCCGGGTAGTACACGCGCTCGACACCCGGAGCGGACACCAGGGCCTCGGCCACGGCCTGCGCGTTCGTCGAGTGGCGCTCCATGCGGACCGGGAGCGTCTTGATGCCGCGGGTGGTCAGGAACGCGTCGAAGGGCGAGCCGATCGCGCCCGCACCGAACTGCAGGAAGCCGACCTGCTCGGCGAACTCCTGGTCACGCAGCACGACGGCACCGCCGACCACGTCGGAGTGGCCGCCCAGGTACTTCGTCGTCGAGTAGGACACCGCGTCGGCGCCGAGCGACAGCGGCCGCTGCAGGTACGGCGAGGCGAAGGTGTTGTCGACGACGACGAGCGCGCCGGCCTCGTGCCCGACCTCGGACAGGAGCGTGATGTCGGCGATCTTCATGAGCGGGTTCGTGGGCGTCTCGACCCACAGGACCGTCTTCGCCGGGGCGCCCTCGAGGGCGGCGCGGACCCGGTCGACGTCGCTCATGTCGACCACGACGAGCTCGACGCCCCACGGCACGTGCAGCCGGTTCACCAGGCGGTGCGTGCCGCCGTAGACGTCGTTGCCCATCACGACCCGGGAGCCGGGCTCCAGGTACGCGCGGAGCAGGGCGTCCTCGGCAGCGAGGCCGGACGCGAACGAGTACGCCGCGACGCCCCCGTCGAGGTCGGCGAGCAGGGTCTGCAGGGCGTCCCGCGTGGGGTTGCCCCCGCGGGAGTACTCGTAGCCGTTCCGCATGTTGCCGACGCCGTCCTGCACGTAGGTGCTGGTGACGTGGATGGGCGGGATGACGGCGCCGGTGCTGGCGTCGGGGTCCTGGCCGGCGTGGACGGCGCGGGTGGCGAACTCGGTCATGCGTGCTTCGGTTCCTCGGGGATCGGGGGTCACTCGGAGAGCGGGGTCACTCGGAGAGCGGGGTCACTCGGAGAGGGAGGTCAGGAGGTCGTGACGGGTCAGGACCGTCACGGGCTTGCCGTCGTCGACGACCAGGAGCGCGTCGACCGTCTCGAGGGCACGACGGGCAGCCGACAGCGACTCCCCCGCACCGATGAGCGGTAGGGGGTCGCCCACGAAGCCGCTCACGGCGTCGGTCATCGCGGCCGCGCCGGTGAAGACCTGCTCGAGCAGGTCCTTCTCGGCGACGGCACCGACGACCTCGCCGATGACGACGGGCGGTTCGGCGCTGAGGACGGGCATCTGCGAGACGCCGTACGTCGACATGATCTCGACCACGTCGCGGACGGTGTCCGACGGGTGCGCGTGCACGAGGTCCGGCAGGCGGCCGTCCTTGCCGGCGACGACCGACCCGACGGTCCGGGCGTCGTCGGTCTCGGCGAAGCCGTACGAGCGCATCCAGCGGTCGTTGAAGATCTTGCCGAGGTAGCCACGTCCGCCGTCGGGCAGGAGCACCACGACGACGTCGTCCTCGGTCAGGTCGCGGGCGGCGCGCAGTGCGGCGACGACGGCCATGCCGCTCGAACCACCGACCAGCAGCCCTTCCTCGCGCGCCAGGCGACGGGTCATGGCGAACGACTCCGCGTCGTTCACCGCGATGATCTCGTCCGGCACCTCGGGGTCGTAGGCGGGCGGCCAGATGTCCTCGCCGACGCCCTCGACCAGGTACGGCCGGCCGGAGCCGCCGGAGTAGACGGAACCCTCGGGGTCGGCGCCGACGATCCGGACGCCGCCGTCCGACACCTCCTTGAGGAACCGGCCGGCACCGGTGATGGTGCCGCCGGTGCCGACGCCGGCGACGAAGTGCGTGAGACGCCCCTCGGTGTCGCGCCAGATCTCCGGACCGGTCGTCTCGTAGTGGCTGCGCGGGCCGTTCGGGTTCGCGTACTGGTTCGGCTTCCAGGCGCCCGGGATCTCCTCCGCCAGGCGGTCCGACACCGAGTAGTAGGACTCCGGGTCATCGGGTGCCACGGCGGTCGGGGTGACGACGATCTCGGCACCGTAGGCGGTCAGGACGTTCCGCTTGTCCTCGCCGACCTTGTCGGGCAGGACGAACACGCAGCGGTAGCCGCGCTGCTGGGCGACGAGCGCGAGCCCGACCCCGGTGTTGCCGGACGTCGGCTCGACGATGGTGCCGCCCGGACGCAGCTCACCGGATGCCTCGGCGGCGTCGATGATCCTCGTAGCGATCCGGTCCTTCGCGGAGCCACCGGGGTTCAGGTACTCCACCTTCACGAGGACGGTGGCCCGGATCCCCTCGGTGACACGGTTCAGGCGGACGAGCGGGGTGTCGCCGACGAGGTCGACGACGGAGTTCGCGTAACGCACGCCGCAGAGTCTAGGCGGCACCCCCGGCGGTGCGCCGGGATGCGACGCCGGATTGCGCGGCGGTCCCTCGGTCGTCGGCGCGCAGCTCAGCGCCCGGCGTCGACGGGCGCGTCCTGCTGGTGGAAGGCGTCCTGCTGGTGGAAGAGGGACGCGTAGACGCCGTCGCGCGCGAGCAGCTCGTCGTGCGACCCCCGCTCGACGATCTGCCCGTGGTCGAGTACGAAGATGACGTCGGCGTCGCGGACCGTCGACAGCCGGTGCGCGATCGAGATCGTGGTCCGTCCGGCGGCAGCGGTGTCGAGCGCGGTCTGCACGACGTGCTCGGAGATCGAGTCGAGCGCGCTCGTCGCCTCGTCGAGCACGAGCACCGGCGGGTCCTTGAGCAGCACCCGCGCGATCGCGATGCGCTGCTTCTCGCCGCCGGAGAGCCGGTAGCCGCGCTCCCCCACGACGGTGTCGTAGCCGTCCGGGAACGAGGCGATCGTCTCGTGGATGTTCGCGGCCCGCGCGGCCCGCTCCAGCTCGGCGGCGGTCGCGTCCGGCTTGGCGTACCGGAGGTTGTCGCCGATCGTCGCGTGGAACAGGTAGGTCTCCTGGCTGACGATGCCGACGTGCCGCATCAGGTCCTCGTGCTCGAGGTCGCGCACGTCCTGCCCGGCGAAGCGCACCGAGCCCGCCGACGCCTCGTACAGCCGCGGCACCAGGTACGAGATCGTCGTCTTGCCGGCGCCCGAGGGACCGACGAAGGCGGCGAACTGGCCGGGCTCGAGGTCGAAGGAGACCCCGCGGAGCGTCGGCTTGTCCGGCTCGCCGTCGGGGTAGGCGAAGGTGACGTCCTCGAACGCCACGTGCCCGACGCGGCGCTCGTCGACCTTCCGCGCGGTCGGTGCGTCGGTGATCGCCGGCCGCAGGTCGAGGTACTCGAAGATGCGGGCGAACAGTGCGCCCGAGGTCTGCAGGTCGAGCACCACGCGGAGCAGGCCGACCGTCGGGAACAGCAGCCGCGACTGCACGGTGGTGAAGGCCACGATCGTGCCGGCGGTGATGGGGACGTCGCCGATGATGAGGTACGCGGCGACGACGTAGATGACCGCGGGGATGATCGACAGGAAGACCTGGACGATGGCGAAGAACCACTGTCCGGACATCTGCTGACGCACCTGCAGCTGGATCTGGTTCCGGTTCTCGTCCCCGTAGCGCTGCGTCTCGCTGCGCTGCTGGTTGAAGGACTTGGCGAGCAGGATGCCGGAGACGCTGAGGGCCTCCTGGGTGATCGCGGTCATGTCCGACAACGACTCCTGCGTCTGTCCCGCGATGCGCGCGCGGACCTGACCGACCCGACGCTGCGCGATGACCAGGAGCGGCAGCAGGACCACCGCGACGATCGTCATCTGCCAGCTGAGCAGGAGCATCGCGACCACGGCGGCGATGACCGTGACGGTGTTGCCGAGCACGGACGAGATCGTGTTGTTCAGCACGCTCGCGACCCCGCCGACGTCGTTCTGCAGACGCGACTGGATCACACCGGTCTTCGTGCGCGTGAAGAACGCCAGTTCCATGCGCTGCAGGTGGGCGAACAACCGCATGCGCATCGCGCCCATGACCTTGTTGCCCACCGTCGCGGTCAGGTACGTCTGCCAGATGCCGACCCCGGCGCTCGCGATCCAGAGGGCCACCATGCCGCCGACGAGTTCGAGCAGCACGGGGACGTCCGGCCGTCCCGAGGGCGGGAACAGCCCGCGGTCGAACGCCTGCTGGGTGAGCAGCGGCGGGATGACCGACAGGGCAGCGCCGACCAGGACGAGGGCCACCGTGAGGACGATCGAGCGGCGGTGCGGCACGAACAGGCCGGCGATGCGGCGGACCAGGTGCGGGATGCGCGGCGCCTCGGCGTTCGCGGCTCGCTGCGCCTGGACGTCCCCGCTCGAGATGCGCCCGCCGCCGCGCGGACCGCCGCCACCGACCCGCGCGCCGTGCCCCATGCTCATGCGCCCAACCTAGACCCGGCTCCGGACACCGGCGGTGTGCGACGTATTTGACCCCGTTCAGGGGCCGTGCCACCATCAGCAGTCCCCTTCCCCCGCTCCACAGAGGTCCCATGACGTCCGCGCCCACCCGCCCCACGTCCCTCCGTCAGCAGCTCGCGCGGCGCAAGCCGATCGAGCAACTGCAGGCCGAGGCCGCGCGCGGGGTGGACGGCGCACCGCTCCGCCGGTCGCTCGGCGTGTGGCACCTCACGATGATCAGCGTCGGCGCGACCCTCGGCACCGGCATCCTCGTGGTGCTCGGCACCGCGGTCCCGCTGGCCGGCCCGGCGGTCTGGATCTCGTTCGTGCTCGCGGGCGTCGCGGCCCTGCTCTCGGCGCTCTCCTACGCCGAGATGGCCGGTGCCGTGCCGACCTCGGGCTCGAGCTACTCCTACACCTACGCGACCATGGGCGAGGGCATCGCGTGGGTCTGCGGGTGGTGCCTCGTCCTCGAGTACGCCGTCTCGGTCGCCGCGGTCGCCGTCGGCGCGAGCGAGTACGTCGACGAGACCCTGCGCGTCTTCGGGCTGCACCTGCCGACGGCCCTCGCCGCACCACCCGGGGACGGCGGCGTGGTCAACCTGCCGGCGGCGGTCCTGGTGCTCCTCGCCACGGCGGTCCTGCTGCCCGGCGCGCGGGAGAGCGCCTGGGTGAACACGCTGATGGTCGTCGTGAAGATCGCCCTGCTCGTCTTCTTCGTCGTCGTGGCGTTCACGGCGTTCCGGGCGCAGAACTTCGAACCGCTCGCGCCGATGGGTGCCGCCGGGGTGACGGCCGCGGCCTCCCGGCTGTTCTTCTCGTACATCGGGTTCGACGCCGCGTCGACCGCCGGCGAGGAGGCGAAGGACCCCCGCCGCGACCTCCCCCGCGCCATCATCGGCTCGATCGCGCTCATCACCGCGCTGTACATCCTCGTCGCGATCGCCGCGATCGGGGCCCGCGCGTGGACGTCGTTCTCGTCCGACGAGGCCTCGCTCGTCCGCATCGTGGTCGACGTCACCGGCCAGCCGTGGGTCGCCCTGGTCTTCTCCGTCGGTGCGGTCGTCGCGATCGCGAGCGTCGTGCTCACCGTGCTCTACGGGCAGACCCGCATCCTGCTCACCATGGCCCGGGACGGCCTGGTGCCGAAGCTGTTCGGCCGGGTCTCGCACCGGACCGGCACGCCCGTCGCCGGCACCCTGGTGGTCGGCGTCGTCGTCACCGTGGTCGCGGCCCTGGTGCCGCTCGGCGAACTCGCCGACGCCACGAGCATCGGCACGCTCGTCGCCTTCGCGCTCGTGAACGTCTCGGTGCTCGTCCTGCGCCGCAGCCGCCCGGACCTCGAGCGCTCGTACCGCGTGCCGCTGTTCCCGGTCGTCCCGGTCCTCGGCACGCTCTGCTGCGTCCTGCTCGCGGTGTTCCTCGGCGCCGGGACGTGGATCGCGTTCGGCGTGTGGATGCTCGTCGGCGCCGCGCTCTACCTGGCCTACGGCCGCCGCCACAGCACGCTGCGCTGACGCGCGGCCGGCGGCGGGCGGCCGGCGGCCGAGCCTCGTCTCAGCGGACACTTTCGCAGTCCCGAAGCCGCGAAAGTGTCCGCTGACACGAGCCTCGCGATCCCTCCCCACGCGCGAGTCGCAGCGTCGCCGTCCACAAGTCGGCCGACGCGTACACGGGCGGGCCTGCTCTGCACGACCGTGGCGGGATGCGACACCACCGCGAACGTCCAGCGCTCCTCCGCGCCGAGGACGACGCATCGGCCCGGACGCTGCGGCGGCAGCACCGTGCGGGTTCAGTCGTGCGACTACGCGCGGGCGTGTACATCGCCCGATCGTCATGGGAGCAGCTCGACGCGAGCGACCGGCACCTCGTCCGGGCCTGGGCCGTGGCCCCGGCGGTGCCGTCCGGCGGCGTCTTCTCGCACCTCACCGCGGCGCTGATCCACGGTTGGCCGGTCATCGGTCCCGTCCCCGAACGCGTCCACGTGACCGTCCCCGCCCTGGACACGACCGTCCACCGCGCGGGCCTCGTGCTGCACGCGCCCGGGATCGGACCGTTCGACCTCGCTCGCGCCCGGTTCGACGGGGTCGCGGTCACCGCTCCGACGACCACCGCCTCGGCCGTCGCGCGTTCAGCGCCCGTCCACGTCGCCGCCGTGGCCGTGGACGGCGCCGTGCGGACGGGCGCACTCGACGTCGCCGCCGTCGAAGCCGCGCTGCCGCCCGGCTCACACCGAGGCTCGAGGCGAGCCCGCGTGGTGCTCGCAGCGCTCGACGCCCGACACGAGTCCGTCGGCGAGTCGTACACCGCGGTCCGACTGGTCGAGAGCGGGTTCACCGCGGTCGTGCCGCAACACGAGTTCCGCCACGGTCGTGGTGTCGATCGCGTGGACTTCTGGCTCCCGGAGACCGGCGTCGTCGTCGAGTTCGACGGCAAGCAGAAGTACGTGGACCGTGCCATGCTCGCCGGCCGTGATCCGGCAGAGGTGGTCTGGCAGGAGAAGCTGCGCGAGGACCGGATCCGTCGACGACGGGAGGTGCGTGCCGTCGTCCGGGTGACCTGGTGGCACCTGGAGCGGCTCGACCGTTTCCAGGCCCTGCTCCGCTCGCACGACGTGTTCGGCTGAGACGAGACTCGCCTGCACGGACACTTTCGCGGTCCTCGAAGCACGAAAGTGTCCGCAGAGTCGAGTCTCGCGCCCACGCCCCCGCCCCGCACACGACGAAGGCCGCCGCCCCGAGGGGCAGCGGCCTTCGTGACCAGAAGGAACGAACTACGCGAGCTCGACCGTGGCGCCAGCAGCCTCGAGGGACTCCTTGGCCTTGTCAGCGGTCTCCTTGTTGACACCCTCGAGCACCTTGGCGTCGGGGGTCTCCACGAGCGCCTTGGCCTCGCCGAGGCCGAGCGACGTGAGGCCACGGACCTCCTTGATGACCTGGATCTTCTTGTCACCGGCCGACTTGAGCACGACGTCGAACTCGGTCTTCTCCTCGACCTCCTCGGCGGGGGCAGCAGCGCCACCGGCCGCGGCGACCGCGACGGGGGCAGCAGCGGTGACCTCGAAGACCTCCTCGAACTTCTTCACGAAGTCCGAGAGCTCGATGAGCGTGAGCTCCTTGAAGGCCTCGATGAGCTCGTCCTGCGAAAGCTTCGCCATGATTTTCTCCTACTACTAGCTAGAACGTGTGGTTGATGAACGCGTGCCTGGTCAGGCCGCGGACTCCTGCTTCTCGCGGAGGGCGTCCACGGTGCGGACGGCCTGCGAGAGGGGTGCCTGGAACAGGTACGCAGCACCGAACAGCGAGGCCTTGAAGGCGCCGGCGAGCTTGCCGAGCAGGACTTCACGGGACTCGAGGTCGGCGAGCTTGTCCACCTCGGTCGCGGTGAGCGGGTTACCGTCGAAGTAACCGCCCTTCACCACGAGCTGGGGGTTCGCCTTGGCGAATGCACGCAGCGACTTCGCGACGGCGACGGTGTCACCGTGGACGAAGGCGAGAGCGGACGGACCGGCGAGCTCGTCGTCGAACGACGAGATGCCGGCGTTGTTCGCCGCGATCTTGGTCAGCGTGTTCTTCACCACGGCGTACGTGGCGTGCTCACGGATCGAGTTGCGGAGCTCCTTGAGCTGCGCGACCGTGAGACCGCGGTACTCGGTGAGCAGGACGGCGTTCGAGCTCTGGAATGCATCCGTGAGCTCGGCGACCGCAGCTTCCTTGTTCGCCATGGTTCTCCTTGGGGGTTTCTTGCCGGCTAGCCCCAGGTCGATGACTGTGACGAGCACAGTCCACACACGAAAAAAGCTCCGGCGCAGAGGCTCGGAGCTGCTCCCCCGCGAACGGGAGGAGTTGTTCTGAACACCTGCGCTGGACTCCCCACGAGTGAGGACCTTCGGTCTGCGCGCAAGCGCACAGACGACCGGCGGTCTTTGGCTTCGAAGAAGGTACCACAGGATCCGGACCGCGACCAACCGTCGGACGGGAGGCACGGTGCGGGCCCGCCCCGCGCCTCCCGTCCGTCACGCGGTCGGGACCGCCGTCGCCGAGCCGTCGGCGGTCGCCACCGCCGGCCGTATGGTCGGCAGGTGCACCGTGAACACGGTGTCCCCCGGCACGCTCGCCACCGCGACCCGACCGCCGTGCGCCTGCACGACCGCGTCCACGATGGCCAGGCCGAGCCCCGTCGACCCCGCGCTCCGCGACCGCGAGCTGTCCGCCCGGGCGAACCGCTCGAAGAGCTTCGGCAGGAACTCCGGGTCGATCCCCTGCCCGTCGTCGCGCACGGTCAGGTCGACCCCGTCCGCGACCCGGTGGATGCCCACGGTGATCCGGGTGCCCTCCGGGGTGTGCGTCCGGGCGTTCGTCACGAGGTTCACGACCACCTGGTGCAACCGCGCGGCGTCCCCGGGCACGACGACGGGCTCGGACGGCACGTCGAGCGCGATGACGTGGTCGGGCGATGCAGCGTGCGCGTCGTTCACGGCGTCGAGGACCAGACCGGTCAGGTCGACGTCGGCGAACTGGACCTCGCGGCCCTCGTCGAGCCGCGCGAGGAGCAGCAGGTCCTCGACCATGCTCGTCATCCGGACCGACTCGGACTCGATCCGGCTCATGGCGTACACGACGTCCGGCGGCAGGTCGGCCCCCATCCGGCGGGTGAGCTCGGCGTACCCGCGGACCGACGCGAGCGGGGTGCGCAGCTCGTGCGAGGCGTCCGCGACGAACTGCCGGACCTTTTGTTCGGAGCGCTCACGCGCCTGCATCGCCCCGGCGATGTGCCCGAGCATCCGGTTGAACGCGGTGCCGACGCGGCCGACCTCGGTCCGGGGATCGGTGTCGGGGACGCGCACGCCGTCGAGGGTCTCGCTGCGCTCCAGCGGCATCCGCGCGACGGCCGACGCGGTCTCGGCGACGCGGTCGAGCGGCCGGAGGGAACGACGGACCGCGGCCGCGGCCACCGCCGACGCGGCGAGCAGGGCGACGGCGGTGACGACGAGCACGACGCCGAGGAGCTTCCAGACGCTCTCGTAGACGGGTGCCATCGGCAGGCCGACGACGAGCACGGCGGGTCCGACCGGGGCGGCCGTGACGCGGTAGCGGCCGAGCTCGCTGCCGAGGTCGACCGTGTGCGCCGCACCGTCGACCGTCACCTCGCCGAGCGGCCGGGCGGCGGCGCTCGAGATCCGGTCCACGTCGCCGGCGTTGTCGAGCACGCTGCCGACCGCCGCGTTGCCGTTCAGGAAGTAGACGGTCAGGGTGCCCGCGGCCTGTCCGGAGGGCCGCCCGATCTCGAGACTCGGGCCGTTCGGGCCCTGGTTCTGCAGGGACTTCTGCGCCCGGCTCGTGGCGTACTGCAGCTGCTGGTCGATCGCCGACCGCTGGATGGAGAACAGCGCGATGATGCTGCCGGCACCGATCACCGCGCTCACGGCGACGACCAGCGCCACCGTGCTCAGGACGAGCCGTCGACGGAGGGTCACGTCGCCGCCCCTCAGGACGTCGGCTTGATGACGTACCCGACGCCCCGCACCGTGTGGATCATCGGGGTCTCGCCGGCGTCGATCTTCTTGCGCAGGTAGGAGATGTAGATCTCCACGACGCTGGACTTGCCGCCGAAGTCGTAGGACCAGACGCGGTCGAGGATCTGCGCCTTGCTCAGCACCCGCCGCGGGTTCCGCATGAGGAAGCGCAGGAGCTCGAACTCGGTCGCGGTCAGCTCGACGGGCCGCCCGGCGCGGGAGACCTCGTACGACTCCTCGTCGAGCACGAGGTCACCGACCACGATGCGGGAGTCGCCGGCCTCGGACACCGAGATCTGCGAGCGGCGGATGAGCCCACGGAGCCGGGCCACGACCTCCTCGAGCGAGAACGGCTTCGTGACGTAGTCGTCGCCGCCCGCCGTCAGGCCCGTGACGCGGTCCTCGACGGAGTCCTTCGCGGTGAGGAAGAGCACCGGGGTGTCGTCGTCGGCCTGTCGGAGCCTGCTGAGGACCTGGAGGCCGTCGAGGTCTGGCATCATCACGTCGAGCACCATCGCGTCGGGCTTCCACTCGCGCGCGGTGGCGAGGGCGTCCTGCCCACCGTTCGCGCTCTTCACGTCCCACCCCTCGTACCGGAGCGCCATCGAGAGCAGGTCCGTCAGGCTGGCCTCGTCGTCGACGACGAGGATGCGCAACGGGGTGCCGTCGAGGCGGGTGAGACGTGGGGCTGCGGCGGGCTGGGAGATGGTCACGTCTTCGAGTATCGAGGGATTCCTATGAGGCGTCTGTGGAGCGCCCCTCTGCGTTCTGTGGATCGCACGACAGGAGCCGGAGGAGTCCGGGTACGCCCTCGGCACGCACCCCGTAGCGTCGGGGTCATGCTGCGTTCCCCCGCCTGGCCACCGTCCGCTGCGGCGGTCCGGACCGCGGACGTCGAGGCGTCTGCCGGGAGGCCCGGTACGACCCCGTCCGAGCGGCTCACCGTCGCGCGGACCCTCGCGTCCACCACCCCGCTCCTGACCTCCGGCACCGCCGGTGCCGTCCTCGCCACGCTGGCGGCGGTCGCCGCAGCGGACGTCGCGACGGCCCGCACCGTCGAGCCGCACCTCGACGCGCTCGGCATCCTCGCCCAGGCCGGGGTCCCCGTGCCCGACGACTCGACGTGGGGAGTGTTCGCCGCGGAGGCCCCCGGCCTCCGACTCGAGGCGACGAGGGACTCCTCGGGCGGCGTGCGGCTGCACGGGGTCAAGCCGTGGTGCTCGCTCGCCTCGTCGCTGTCCCACGCCCTCGTCACCGCGCACGTCGGCGACGAGCGGCAGCTGTTCGCGGTCGACCTGCGGCAGCCGGGCGTCACGGTGCACGACGAGTCGTGGGTCGCGCGCGGGATGCCCGACGTGCCGAGCGGGCCGGTCGAGCTCGACGGTGTCGCCGCGGAGCCGGTCGGCGACCCGGGGTGGTACCTCACCCGACCGGGCTTCGCCTGGGGCGGGATCGGCGTCGCTGCCTGCTGGTGGGGCGGTGCGGTGGGCCTGGCCCGGCTGCTGCGCGCGACCGCCGCGGCCCGTCCGTCGTCCGAGCTGCTGCAGGAGGCCCTCGGCGCCACCGTCCTCGACCTCGCCGACGCGGAGGACGCCCTCGCGACGGCGGCGGCCCGCATCGACGGCAGCGCGCACGGTGCGGACACCGACCCCGGTGCTGACACCGACCCCGACTGGTCGCTCCTGGCGCAGGTCACCCGCTCCCGGGTGCGCCGCGCGGTCGACGCCGTGCTGCAGCGTGTCGTGTCCACCGTCGGACCGGCACCGCTGACCCGGGACGTCGAGGTCGCCGCCCGCGTCGCCGACCTCGGGCTCTACGTGCTGCAGGACCACGGGGCCCGGGACACCGCCCGGGTCGGCCGGATCGTCCTCGAGCGCGGCGGTGTCGCGTGGTGAGCTTCGACCACCGGGAGCCCGGCACGGACCCCGCGGCATGGACGGCGTTCCTGGCGGCCGTCCCCCCGACGCCCGTCGACCTGCGCGGTGTCGGCGCGGTCGTGGTCGTCGCGCCGCACCCCGACGACGAGACGCTCGGCGCCGGTGGGCTCGTCGCGGTGGCCGCGGACGCCGGGATCCCGGTGCACGTCCTGCTCGTCACCCGCGGGGAGCGCTCCCACCCGGACTCCCCCACGACCACACCCGAGGAGCTCGCGCCGCGACGGTCCCACGAGTTCCGCGCGGCGCTGCGCACCCTGCACCCCGCGGCGAGCGCCACCGAGCTGGACGTGCCGGACGGCGGCCTCCGCGAGCACGTCGACGTGCTCCGGACGGCCCTGGAGCACCGGCTCGCCGGGGCACCACGCCCGACGCTCGTGGTGGCCCCCTGGCGGGGCGACGGGCACCGTGACCACCGCATCGCCGGCGAGGTCGCCGAGCAGGTCGTCGCCGCGACCCCCGGCACCGACCTGCTCGCCTACCCGGTCTGGGCCTGGCACTGGGACGACCCCGCGGCCCCGGTGGCGCCGTGGGACCGGGCACGCGCGCTGCCGCTCGACGCCGACGTGCGCGACCGGAAGGCCCGGGCGCTCGCGGCGTACCCGTCGCAGACCGAGCCCCTGTCGGACGCCCCCGGGGACGAGCCGATCGTCGACGACCGGCACGCCGCACACCACCTGCGCGCCGAGGAGTGGTTCTTCGCACCGCTGCGGTCCCGGTCGGCGGAGTCGTTCGCCGCGCACTACGCCCGGAAGCCCGAGGGGTGGGACTTCGACGGCTCCTGGTACGAGCAGCGGAAGCGCGCCGTCACCCTCGCAGCGCTGCCCCGTCCGCGGTTCCGCTCAGCCCTGGAGCTCGGCTGCGCGACCGGTGTCCTCACGGCGGCGCTCACCGAGCGGGCCGACCGCGTGACCGGCACCGACGTCGCCGCCGCAGCGATCGAGCAGGCACGCCGACGCGCTCCCGGCGCCCGGTTCGAGCAGGCGGCATTCCCCGCCGAGTGGCCGTCGGGTCGGTGGGACCTCGTGGTCCTCTCCGAGGTCGGCTACTACCTGTCGCCCGACGACCTCGACCGGACCGTCGACCGCGTGCTCGACTCGCTCGACGACGACGGCGTCCTCGTCGCCTGCCACTGGCGACACCCCGACGACGAGGCGGTGACCGACGGTGACACCGTCGACGCGCGCATCGCAGCCCGGTGGCCACGCCCGGCGATCGTCCACCACGTCGAGGACGACTTCGTGCTCAGCGTGTTCCCCGGACCGTCGGTCGTGTCGGTCGCCCGGGCGCAGGGACTCGTCCGGTGAGCACCGCCCGCATCGACGTCGTGGTCCCGGTGCACGACGAGGAGGACACGGTCGGCCGGTCGCTCGACGCACTGTCGGCGGCGGTCGCGTCGCTCGCACGCGACCGCCCCGGCGTCGCCGTCGGCGTGACGCTCGTGCTCGACGGCTGCACCGACGGCACCGCGGCGGTCGTCGACCGTGCGCGCCGGACCGACCCGACGTGGTCCGGCGATGCGCTGCACGTCCGGACCTCCGCGCACGTGGGCGTCGGCCGTGCCCGTGCCCTCGGGACCGCGCACGCGCGGCTCCTCGCCGACGGGGTCGTCCCCGGCCGTCACTGGTTCGCGCACACCGACGCCGACTCCCGTGTGCACCGCGACTGGCTCGTGCAGCAGGTCGACGCGATGCTCGCCGGGGCGCACGTGCTCGTCGGCGCGGTCGTCCCCGACCCGGACGACCTCGACCCGGTCGTCCTCGAACGCTGGCGTCGGGCGCACCCGCCGGGGGCCACCCTCGGGCACGTGCACGGCGCCAACCTCGGCATCCGGGCGGACGCGGACGCCGCCCTCGGCGGGTTCGACCCCGTCCCGGAGCACGAGGACGTCCGGCTGGTCGAGCGCGCCCGGGCACTCGGGCTCGACGTCCGTGCGACGACCGAGCTGCCGGTGGTCACGAGCGGGCGCTTCGCCGGCCGCACCCCCGGCGGCTACGCCGAGCACCTCCGCCGCACCTACGGCGACGCCGTCTGACCCTCCCCCTCTGTAAGACGGGACGGGGCCGGGGACGAGGTCGGCGTCAGGCGACCGGGTAGTCGCAGTACGCGAACCAGCGCGAGTCCGGCGACCACGGCGGCACGTTGACGGTGCCCTGTCCGCCGTCGAGCGCGACGAGCGTCTCCGGCACGACGGCGATCCGTGCGCCGCGGACGAGCGACCCCGGGAGCAGGCGCAGCTCCACACGGTGGTCGGCCGGGTGACCCTGCACGCCCGGCTCGTACGACAGGTAGAGCAGGTGCGCCCCGTCCGGGGAGACGTGCGGGAACCAGTTCACCCGGTCGTCCCCGGTGATCTGGACGAGGGTGTCCACGACGGCGTCGCCGGCCCCCGGTCGCAGCCACGCGAGCTGCGCCGTCCCCGGGGTGAAGCGCTCGGTGTTGAACACGACGACGTCCCCCACGACGGTGCAGCCGTCGTCGGGGTGCTCGTCGCGCGTCAGGAACGTCGTCGCCCCCGAGGCCGGGTCGACCAGGGCGACGTCGGTCGTCCAGACGCCCTCCGGCGTGCGCTCCCCCACGATCGCGGCGAGCGCCGAGCCGTCCGGGGCCACGCCGTGCAGGTAGTACTTCCGGACCACGGGCAGCACGGCGGCGGTGTCGGTGATGCGGTCCGCCGCCCCGCCGTCGGGCAGGGGCACCCGGTACAGCTCGCCGTCGCGGGCGCTCACCACGACGGACTCCCCCGAGGGGTCGAGCACGTGGTCGTTGTTGATCTCGTCGACCCCGGGCATCGGCACCCGCACGAGTGCGGTCTCGTCGAGCACGGTACCGCTGCCCGGCGCCGGTGGCGTCAGGAGCCAGAGGTCTCCGTCCCCGTTCAGCACGAGCGTGCCGTCCGCGCGCACGTTCGGCGCCTCCACGAGCACCGAGCGCGACTCGAACACGAGCCGGCTCGTGCGCGACGCGACGTCGTACACGTGCACACGGCTGGTCTGTCCGGGCAGCAGCTGGCGCCCGCGGTCCCCTGTCATGCGTCCATCCTGTCGGTCGTCGATCGGGCGAGGCTCGGACAGGCGGACATCTTCGCGGGCATGTCGCCGCGAAGATGTCCGCCGAGCCGAGCCTCGGGCACGCAGCCTCCGCCTACTTCACCGCACCCGCGGTCAGGCCGGCCACGAACTGGCGCTGCACGATGAGGAACGCGACCACGACCGGGATCGACACCACGAGCGACGCCGCCATGATCTGGTTCCAGTACACGTTCGTCTGCGTGGAGTACTGCTGCAGGCCGTTCGCGAGCAGCTGCCCGTCGCCGTTCGTCATGACCGACGCGAAGAGCACCTCGCCCCACGCCGTCATGAACGAGTAGATCCCGACGGCCACCAGGCCCGGGCGGGCCGAGGGCAGGATGACGCGGAACAGCGCACCCATCGGGCCGGAGCCGTCGACCATCGCGGCCTCGTCGAGCTCGCGCGGGATCGTCTCGAAGTACCCGGAGAGCATCCAGATCGAGAACGGCAGCGTGAACGTCAGGTAGGTGATGATCAGGCCGAGCCACGAGCCGACGAGCTGGATCCCGAGCGCGTTGCCGAGGTTCGTGAAGATGAGGAACAGCGGCAGCAGGAACAGGACGCCCGGGAACATCTGCGTCGAGAGCACCGCCGTGGTGAACGTGCTCTTGCCCTTGAAGTTCCACCGCGAGACGCCGTAGGCGGCGAACGTCGCGATGATGAGCGAGAAGACGGTCGCCACGGTGCAGACGACGAGCGAGTTGACGAAGTACTTCGCCAGCGGGACGGTCGACCACATGTCGATGAACGGCTGGAAGGTGATGTTCGTCGGGATCCACGTGAAGTTGTTCTGCACGTCGCCGAGCGGCTTCATGGCCGTGGTGACCATGACGTAGAGCGGGACGACCGTGAAGAGCGTCAGCAGGACGATCGTGACGATCTTGAACGACTTGGCGCCGAGTGTCTCACGCACGGACGGACCTCCGGTTGGTCACGGCCAGGTAGATGCCGGTGACGATGAGCAGGAAGAGCAGGAGCAGGACGCTCATCGCGGCCCCGGAGCCGAAGTTCCAGGTGATGAACGACGCGTTGTAGATGTGGAAGCTGAGGAGGTCGGCGGCCGGCGGCTGCGCGGTCGAACCGAACAGCACGAACGGCGTGTTGAAGTCGTTGAACGTCCACAGGAACATCACGAGCACGAGCGTCACGTTGACCGGACGGACCATCGGGAGCGTGATGGAGCGCCACTGCCGGAACGCCTTCGCCCCGTCGACCGAGGCGGCCTCGTAGACGTCGTTCGGCACGGACTGCAGACCCGCCATGAGCATCAGGAACGCGAACGGCCACGTCTTCCAGATCGCCACGACGACGACCGAGACGAACGCGTTGCTGCCGATGAGCCAGAAGGGGCCCTGTCCGCCGAACAGCCCGAGCTGGTCGACGAGGACGTGGTTCACCGCGCCGGAGTCGCGCTGGAGCATGAACTTCCAGGTGATGATGCCGGCGTACATCGGCAGTGCGTAGGGCACGAGGAACAGCGTGCGGAACAGCCCCTGTCCCTTGAACGGCTTCTGCAGCGCGACGGCGGCGGCCATGCCGAAGGTCCACGAGAGCGCCACGACGATGATCGTGTAGCCGCAGGTGATCAGGAACGAGTTGAGGACGCCCTGGCCGATCGCCTGGTCGAAGTCGACCGCGACCGAGTAGTTGCGGAGGCCCGCGAACGGCGCTGCGCCCCAGTTCGCGATGAAGTACTTGGTGAGCTGGACGAACGAGATCCAGATGCCGGTGAGCATCGGCACGATGTGGATGAGCAGTTCGAAGAGGATCGCGGGCGCGACCAGCGCGTACGGCAACCAGTGGCGCTTGGGCTTGCGCCCCGGCTGCGGCCCCGAGAGCGTCGGGGCCTTCGTGCGGGTCAGGTCGATGCGCTCGGATTCGGGCAGGACCGAGGTGGTCATGGGTGGGGGCCTTCCGGCAGGAGGGGGATCGGTGCTTCGCGACCCGGGACCGTGGCAGCGGTCGGGAGGCGCGGCGTGCGTGAGCCGATGCGCTCACCCCCGGCACGGGGCCGGGTGCGGGAGGAGGAGGCCCGGACGCGTCCTGGCGGACGCGACCCGGGCCTCCAGGCCGACTAGCCGACCGACTGCGAGACCTGGTCCTGCGCGGTCTGCAGCGCGGTCTTGATGTCGCTGTCCGACACCGTGCCGCCGGTCGCGATCTTGGCGAACATGTCGTTCATCGCCTTGCCGACCGTCGACTCGAACTGGTCCTCGGCGGGCACCAGCGGGAGCGGCTTCGCCTTGTTGTTGTAGATGTCGAGGAACGTCTTCGTCTGCTCGTCGGTGACCGAGTCGGCAGCGGAGGCGAGCACCGGCAGTGCCGAGTACGGCTTGTCGAGCGTGGTCTGGGTCTCCTCGCTCGTCATGAACTTGACGAACTTCAGCGCACCGTCCTTGTTCTTCGTGTTCTTGAAGATCGACAGGTTGATGCCGGCCGGGAAGGACGCGATGTCCTCCGCACCCTGCGGCGCCGGGAAGGGCACCACACCGAAGTCGTCGGCGGACATGCCGTTCGACGTGATCGTCGCGTTGGCGTTGTTCTGCGTCAGCATCATCGCGGCCTTCTTGTTCGCGAAGTCCGAGACCGCCTGCGTGCCGTTGTCGTACTGGGCGTTCGAGGTGTTGACGACCTTGTCCGACTGCATCAGGTCGAGGTAGCGCTTGATGCCGTCGACGTTCGCCTTCTGGGTGAACGTCGGCTTGCCGTCCTTGTCGAACCACTCGCCGCCGTTCTGCGCCGAGTTGATGAACGCGAAGTGCGCGTTCTCGGTGTACGAGCCACCGGCGATGGTGAAGCCGTAGGTGTCACCCGAGGTCAGCTTCTTCGCGTCCGCCGTCAGGTCCTCCCACGAGGTCGGTGCCTCGAGACCGGCGTCCTTGAACATCTGCTTGTTGTAGTAGAGCCCGTACGCGAGGCCGTAGAGCGGGACGCTCGTGACGGTCTTGCCCGGAGCGCCACCGGTGGACAGCGCGACCTTGCCGAACTTGTCGGCGCCGCCGATCGCCTGCATCTCCGAGTCGCCGAAGTCCTGGAAGGCGCCGGTGGCCTGGAGCGAGGTCGCCCAGGTGTTGCCGATGTTGACCACGTCGGGGCCCTGGCCCGAGGTGACGGCGGTGGTGATCTTCGTCTGCAGGTCGTTCCAGCCGATGACCTGGAGGTTCACCTTGATCCCGGTCTCCTTGGTGAACTTCTCGAGGACGGGGGTGAGCACCTCCTTGTCGTTCTGCAGGGACGTGCCCTGGTTCGACGCCCAGTACGTGAGCGTCTTCGAGTCGCCGGAGGATCCGGACGACCCGGAGGAGCAGGCCGCCAGACCGGTCACGGTGAGTGCCGCGGCCGCGGTGATGGCCAGTGCGCGGATGGCAGTGCGCATGACTCTCTACTTTCTCGTCGTTGAGATGGTGCTGAGGGTGGTGCTGCTGTGTCGGGTGCGGGGTGCAGCCGGTCCCGCGTGCGGACCGCGACGGTGCGGTCCGCGGGCGGGTCAGAGGGTCTGCTCCGCGGGGTCCCAACCCTCGGGGAGGGTCGGGGAGGGCTCGACCGTGCTCTCGACGAGCACGGTCTCACCACGTTCGGCGGCCTCGGCGATGGAGACCATCACGTCGAGGACGTGGAAGGCGAGGGCACCGGGGACCCGGTTCTCCCGCCCGGCACGGATCGAGCGGGCGAGGTCGACCACGCCCGTCCCGCGGGTGTACGTCGAACCGACGGCCGGGATCGTCTCGGGGCCGTCGGCACCGTGCGCGTAGAGCTCGGTGTCGCCGTCGAAGTTGTTCGGGTCCGGGAACACGACGGTGCCCTGCTCCCCCGCGATCTCGACGAAGCCGGCCCGGCCCCGGTCGGACTCGAACGAGAACACGCTCTGCGCGCTCGCGCCGCTGGCGAACTGGATGAGCGCGGAGTGGTTCGTCGGCACGTCGACGGGGAACTCGGTGCCCGCCTTCGGGCCGGAGCCGATCGTGCGCGTGGCACGGGACTTCGACGCGGTGGCCGTGACCTTCTCGACCGGACCGAAGACCTGCACGAGCGTGGTGATGTAGTACGGGCCGATGTCGAACAGCGGACCCGCGCCGTACGCGAACAGGAACTCGGGGCTCGGGTGCCACGACTCCGGGCCGGGGCTCTGGAAGAGCGTCAGACCGTTGAGCGGGGCGCCGATCCGGCCGTCGCGGATCGTGCGGAGCGCGGTCTGCAGGCCGGCACCGAGGAAGGTGTCCGGTGCGACGCTGACGGTCTTGCCTGCAGCGGCCGCGGCGTCGCGGAGCTGCGCGGCGCTCGTGCGGTCGAGCGCGTAGGGCTTCTCCCCCCACACGTGCTTGCCGGCGGCCAGCACCTGCAGCGCGACCTCGACGTGGGCGGCGGGGATGGTCAGGTTGACGACGATCTCGATGTCGTCGTCGGCCAGGAGCTGCTCGACGGTGCCCGACGAGGGGACGCCCCACTTCTCGGCCTGGGCGGCCGCGCGGTCGAGGTCGATGTCGGCGATGAACCGGACCTCGACGTCGGCGAACACGGTGAGGTTCGACAGGTACTGGTCGGAGATGACGCCGGCGCCGATGACGCCGACCCCGACCGGACCGGTGCGCTGCGTGGTCGTCCCCTGCTCGGCTGCCGCCGTGGTGGTGTCGGTCATGCGCGGACGCCCTCGAGGAACGTGTACGAGTCGGTGACGGCCTGGAAGACGTCGCCCTCGTGGTCGTCGAGCTCGACGACGTGCTGCGCGTCCGGTGCCGCGGCGACGATGTCCCGGATCGGCATGACGCCGTTGCCCACGGCGACCTGCCGCTTGTCGTCGTGCGAGCCGTCGCCGTCCTTGACGTGCAGGAACCGCACCTTGTCGCCGTACCGGCCGATGACCGCGACCGGGTCGTCGCCGCCGACCGTGACCCAGTAGGTGTCGAGTTCGAGCACGACGTCGTCGGACAGGGCGTCCGCGAACACCTGGTAGGCGCTGACCCCGTCGATGCGGTTCGAGAACTCGAACGCGTGGTTGTGGTAGCCGAGCACGAGCCCGTGGTCGGCGGCACGGGGGGCGAGGGCACTGAGCTCGCGGGCGATCGCCTCGACGTCCTCGCGGGTCGTCCAGCGGGCCTCGTCGATGTGCGGGTCGATGAGCGTCTGCATCCCGATCGTCGTGCTGGCGTGCATGATGCGCTCGAGGTCCTGCTCGCCGGCGTCCAGCAGCCGGGCGTGCCCGCTCGGTGCCTGCAGGCCGGCGTCGGCCAGTGCGTCGCGCAGTTCCTCGGCGTGCTCGACGTAGCCGAAGGCCTCGACGTTCGTGTAGCCGATGGAGGCGATGCGGCGGAGCGTGCCGGGCAGGTCCGCCGAGAGGGCGTCGCGCACCGTGTAGAGCTGGACCGAGAGGGGTTGGGTCACCAGGGGTTCTCCTCGTCGAGATGGTGGATCGTCACTGATCGAGGGGAACACTATGGCCGCTTCTGTCGGCGGTCAAGCAGAAGTTGCGAGCTCCTCGACAACCTTCGTTGCGTGGCGCGATCGATGTGTGCTTCACTCCCGGCATGGTCGACTTCACCCGGACGGCAGCGTCGCCTCCGGTCGGGACGAGCGAGCTCTTCCAGATCCTCCGCGACGGCGTGCCGCGGACCCGGGCGGAGCTGGCCGCCCTGACAGGACTCGCGCGCTCGACGATCGCCGTGCGCCTCGACGCCCTCATCGACGTCGGACTCGTCGGACCGGTCGAGACGGCAGCGTCCACCGGTGGTCGCCCGCCCGCGCGGGTCGCGCTGGTGCCCGGTGCCCGGCTGGTGGTCGCCGCCGACCTCGGGGCCTCGCACGGACGCGTCGCGGTGACGGACCTCACCGCCACCACCCTCGCCGTGCGCGAGGCGCGCATCGACATCGCCGCCGGCCCCGTCCCGACGCTCACCTGGCTCGTCGAGACGGTGGACGTGCTGCTCGACGAGGTCGGTCGGTCGCGCGACGACGTCATCGCGATCGGCATCGGCGTCCCCGGTCCGGTCGAGTTCTCCACCGGACGCCCGGCGAACCCGCCGATCATGCCCGGGTGGGACGGCTTCGACGTCCCCGGGTGGCTCCGCGGACACGTCGCGGCCCACGTCCTGCTCGACAACGACGTCAACATCGCGGCCCTCGGGGAGCGCCAGCACGGCTGGCCGGACGTCGACCACCTGCTCTTCGTGAAGGTCGCCACGGGCATCGGCTCCGGGATCGTCTCGGACGGCCAGCTCCGACGCGGCGCGCAGGGTACGGCCGGCGACATCGGGCACGTCCGGGTCTCGCGCGCCGGGGACGTACCGTGCCACTGCGGCAACACCGGCTGCCTGGAGGCCGTGGCGTCCGGTCCCGCCATCGCCCGTGCCCTGCGGGCGAAGGGCCACGACGTGCACACGAGCGGCGACGTCATCGACCTGGTGAACCGGGCCGAGCTCGACGCCATCGGTGCCGTGCGGCAGGCGGGCCGCGACATCGGCGAGGTCCTCGCGACGTGCGTGTCCCTGGTCAACCCGTCGGTCATCACGCTCGGCGGGTCCATCACGCGCGCCGGGGAACACCTGCTCGCCGGCGTCCGCGAGGTCGTCTACGCCCGCTCCACGCCCCTCGCCACCGAGCACCTCGTGATCGCGCAGTCGCGTGCCGGCTCCGTCGCCGCACTGCAGGGCGCGGCAGCACTGGCGATCGGCTACGCGCTCTCCCCCGCCGGGGTCGACGAGCTCGTGGCCTACGCCGAGGGACGCGCGCTCGTCTCCTGACGGCGGAAGGAGCGCGCGTCGGTTACCACCGTGTCGGCGCGCGGGGTGAGAATCGTCGGGTGACGATCGTGCAGCCCACCCTGTGGGGCGACCTGGACCCCGGCCTGGAGGAGCGCCCCGTGCCCGCCTCGCCGGTCACGTCCGGTACGCGGTCCGCCGCGGCCTCCGGTGCGTTCACCGCGCTCCGCGGGCACACCGACCGCATCGTCGCGCACTCGTCGGACCGCGTCGCCTGGCTCCGTGCCCGGGCGATGGGGATCACCGCGACCGACGTCGCCCGGCTCGCCTCGCTCCGCGCCGTCGAGGCCGTCGTCGCCGACAAGCGCTACGGCTCCCGGTTCTCCGGCAACGCGTTCACCGAGCACGGGAAGGACCGCGAACCGGTGATCGCCGCCTGGGTCGCGGCGACGCACGGCATCGAGCCCTCGGCCCACCTGTTCCACGCGAGCACGAACCGCGCCCACCTCGCCACGCCGGACGGGGTCGGGTACGACGCCTCGCAGCGGCTCGTCCTCGCCGAGATCAAGACCACCGGCAAGGGCTGGCGCAGCATCCCGCGGCACTACCTGCGCCAGGTGTGGTGGCAGCAGTACGTGCTCGGCGCCGACCGCACCCTGTTCGTCTGGGAGCGTCACGACGAGTTCGTCCCGGTCGCCGACGAACCCGAGTGCCGGTGGGTCGACCGCGACGACGACCAGATCCGCGGACTCGTCCAGCTCGCCGACCTGGTGCTCGACAAGCTGCGGGCGTTCCGCGTCTAGACCCGCAGGGTCCGCAGGCGGCTGACCCCGATCACGAGGATGCCCGTGAGCGCGATGAACACCGCGATCCCGAGGCAGTACAGCGCGACCACGCCGTAGCCGAGGGACGGCGACAGGAACGGGTACGGCACCCAGCCGTCGGTCGCGCCGCGGACCAGCACGACGACGAGCCACACGGCCGGGTAGACCAGGAACCACCAGACGTGCCGGAGCCGGAGCCGGGCACGGTCGGAGAAGAGCAGCCAGTCGAGCACGACCCAGACCGGCACGACCCGGTGCAGCACGTCGTTCGACCACGACACCGACGTCGAGACGTCGACGTTCGTGAGCAGGGTGTTGTACACGAGGCCCGTCGTGGCGATGTACACCGTCGCCGCCGCGCGCAGCAGGCTCACGACGAGGTCGGCGCGCTTCCGACGGGCGGCGGACACGAGGGCGACGGCGAAGGCGACCGCCACGAACACGTTCGACTGGATGGTGAAGTACCCGAAGAAGTTGAACGGCGAGTACTGCGGCGTGCGCATGCTCACGAGCCACTGCGCCACGATCGCGACGACGACGAGGATGACCACGATGAGGCGCAAGGAGTTCACGAGGGTCCGCACGCACCCACGCTATCCGGCCCGGGCCCGGGAACGCAGGAAGGCCCGCACCGTGGTCGGTGCGGGCCTCCTGGGACTGATCAGTGGATCAGATGGCGTTGACGTCGAGCGGGATGCCCGGTCCGAAGGTCGTCGAGACGGCGCCCTTCGTGATGTAGCGGCCCTTCGAGGCGCTCGGCTTGAGGCGGACGATCTCCTCGAGCGCGGTCGAGATGTTCTCGTCGAGCTGCTCCGGGGTGAACGAGGCCTTGCCGACGACGAAGTGCACGTTGGCGTGCTTGTCGACGCGGAACTCGATCTTGCCGCCCTTGATGTCGCCGACGGCCTGCGCCACGTTCGGCGTCACGGTGCCGGTCTTCGGGTTCGGCATGAGGCCACGCGGGCCGAGCACCTTGCCCAGACGACCGACCTTGCCCATGAGGTCCGGCGTCGCGACGGCGGAGTCGAAGGCGGTGTAGCCCTCGGCGACCTTCGCGATGAGCTCGTCGCCACCGACCTCGTCGGCGCCGGCGGCGATGGCGGCTTCGGCCGCAGCGCCCACGGCGAAGACGATGACGCGGGCGGTCTTGCCCGTACCGTGCGGCAGGATGACCGTGCCGCGGACCATCTGGTCAGCCTTGCGCGGGTCGACGCCGAGCTTCAGCGCGACCTCGACGGTGGAGTCGGTCTTCGCCGAACCGGTCTCCTTCGCGAGGGCGACTGCCTCGCTCGGGGTGTAGAACTTGTCGGCCTCGATCTTCGCGGCCGCGGCCTGGTAGGCCTTGGACTTCTTCGCCATGGTGTTCTCCTTGCAGAGCTACGTGGTTGACGAGCCGGCGAGGCTCTCCCACGGAAGGGGTGAGGGGGTGTGCCTGGTCAGGCGGAGACTTACGCCTCGACCGTGATGCCCATCGAGCGCGCGGTGCCGGCGATGATCTTCGCGGCCTGCTCGATGTCGTTGGCGTTCAGGTCGGCCTGCTTGGTCTCGGCGATCTGACGGACCTGGTCCATCGAGATCTTCGCGACCTTGACCGTGTGCGGGGTCGACGACCCCTTCTGCACGCCCGCAGCCTTCTTGATGAGCTCGGCAGCCGGCGGGGTCTTGAGGACGAACGTGAACGAACGGTCCTCGTAGACGGTGATCTCGACCGGCACGACGTTGCCACGCTGCGACTCGGTCGCGGCGTTGTACGCCTTGCAGAACTCCATGATGTTCACGCCGTGCTGACCGAGCGCAGGACCGATCGGCGGGGCCGGGTTGGCGGCGCCCGCGTTGATCTGCAGCTTGATCAGGCCCGTGACCTTCTTCTTCGGTGCCATGGTGTGCTTCCTCCTGGAATCGAACGCACGGGGTCCCGTGCACTCTCCCGCTGGTCCGGCGGATCCGGACCGCGGTGAAGCCCCGCACGCTGGGCGCGCGGGGCCAAACCTCAGTAGTCTACCCGATCCTCCAGACCGGGTCGACGGGTGGGGACGACCTAGAGCTTCGTGACCTGGTCGAAGCTGAGCTCGACGGGGGTCTCGCGCTCGAACAGCGAGACGAGGACGGTGAGCTTGCCGCTCTCCGGCTTGATCTCGGAGATCGAACCCGGCAGGCCCGCGAACGAGCCCTCCTTGATGGTGATGGTCTCGCCGATCTCGAAGTCGACCTCGGCCTGCGGCTGCGCCTGCACGGCACCGCCGGACTTGCCGCCGCCCTTGGTCGGGGCCGCCTCGGCGACCTGGACCAGCGACTTCAGCATGCCGAACGCCTCGTCGAAGCGGAGCGGGGTGGGGTTGTGCGCGTTGCCGACGAAGCCGGTGACACCCGGGGTGTGTCGCACGACGGACCACGAGTCCTCGTCGAGGTCCATGCGGACGAGCACGTACGAGGGGATCCGGACGCGGGTGACCAGCTTGCGCTGCCCGTTCTTGATCTCGACGACGTCCTCCATCGGGACCTCGACCTGGTAGATGTAGTCCTCCATCGACATCGAGACCATGCGGTTCTCGATGTTCGACTTCACGCGGCGCTCGAAGCCCGCGTAGGAGTGGATGACGTACCACTTGCCCGGCTTCATCCGCAGCTCGGCCTTGAAGGCCTCGTACGGGTCGACCTCGGCGGGCTCCTCGTCGGCGTCGTCGGCATCGAGGGCCTCGTCGGCGGCGAGCGTCTCGTTCGCCTCGGCGGCGGCGGCGTCCTCGAGCTCGGACTCCTCCTCGTCCTCGACCGCCTCGACGGCGGCCTCGGCCTCGTCGGCGGAGTCGATCTCGAGCGCGTCGTCCACGACGGCGTCGGCCTCGGGGTCGCGGGACTCGGCCAGGGCCGTCAGGGCCTCGTCGATCGAGGTGTCGACCGTGCCGTCGTCGGGCTCGTCGCTCAGGCCGAGGGAGTCGTCGTCCTCGTCCTCGACGGAGATCGCACGCTCCTCGGCGGACTCGACCGAACGGGCCTCTGCGGTCTCGACGTCGCCTTCCTGGTTCTCCTCGACCTCGGAGGACTGCTCGGCAGCCGTGGCGAGGTCGATGTCGTCGCGGGAGTAGTCAGACACTGCGGTTCTTTCCGTTCGGTGGTGCGGATCGGGTGGTCGGCCGGAGCGGTGCGCATCGGTCGACGTCTCGGTGGCGACCGTACTCCTGTCGGGATCCGGTCAGGCCAGCCGCCGTCGGACCGACCACCATCGGGCCGGCCGCCGTCGGGTCAGACCGTGGGACCGTTGCCGAAGACGTAACCGACGCCGAGACCGAAGACGAAGTCGAGGATCGAGACGAGGATCATCATGACGACGACGAAGACGAGCACGACGCCGGTGTAGCTGAAGAGCTCCTTGCGCGTCGGCGTGACGACCTTGCGGAGCTCGCCGATGACCTGGCGGATGAAGAGCGCGATGGCGGCGAACGGCCCTCCGCGCGCGGCGCGGTCGGCCTTCGCCTTCGCGACGACGTCGTCCGTCGTCGTCTCCATGTCCTTGCTCGCCAACTTCACACCTTCCGGAACTTGCAGGGCGGACAGGACTCGAACCTGCAACCTGCGGTTTTGGAGACCGCTGCTCTACCAATTGAGCCACCGCCCTAGAGGGGACGAACCCCTCGGGGCACGGAGCGAGACCGTTCCGTGCGCCGGTGGTCGAGTGTACGGGAGTCCGTCACACGCTGTCCACTCGGCCCCCGCCACGGCGTGCCGCGTCGGTAGGCTGGGGACCGTGAGCACCGCAGCCCCCGGCCCTGAGTCCACCGCCCCCGAGTCCGCGACCACCGACCACCCGCGCATCGCCTCGCGCATCGCCGCGATCGCGGAGTCGGCGACCCTCAAGGTCGATGCCAAGGCCAAGGCGCTCAAGGCCGCCGGCCGCCCGGTCGTCTCGTTCGCCGCGGGCGAGCCCGACTTCGCGACCCCGCAGCACGTCGTCGAGGCGGCCGTCCTCGCCGTGCAGGACCCGGCCAACCACCGGTACACGCCGGCCACGGGTCTGCCGGAGCTCAAGCGCGCCGTCGCCGAGAAGACCGCGCGCGAGTCCGGCGTGACGGTCGACCCCGCGCAGGTCATCGTGACGAACGGCGGCAAGCAGGCCGTCTACCAGGCGTTCCAGACCGTCGTCGACACCGGGGACGAGGTCCTGCTCCCCGCGCCGTACTGGACCACGTACCCGGAGGCGATCCGGCTCGCGGGCGGCACCCCGGTCGAGGTCTTCGCCGGCAGCGACCAGGAGTACCTGGTCACCGTCGAGCAGCTCGAGGCCGCCCGGACGCCCCGCACCAAGGCGCTGCTGTTCTGCTCGCCGTCGAACCCCACCGGGTCGGTGTACTCCGCCGAGCAGACCCGGGCGATCGGCGAGTGGGCGCTCGAGCACGGCATCTGGGTGATCAGCGACGAGATCTACCAGGACCTGGTCTACGACGACGTCCGGTTCACCGGCATCCTCGAGGCGGTCCCCGCCCTCGCCGACACCACCATCCTGGTGAACGGCGTCGCGAAGACCTACGCGATGACCGGCTGGCGCGTCGGCTGGTTCATCGGCCCGGCCGACGCTGTGAAGGCCGCGTCGAACCTGCAGTCGCACCTGTCGTCGAACGTCGCGAACGTGTCGCAGCGTGCGGCGATCGCCGCGCTCACCGGTCCGCAGGAGCCGGTCGCGGCCATGCGCGAGGCGTTCGACCGCCGTCGCCGCGCGATCGTCGAGGGGCTCAACGCGATCCCGGGCTTCGTCACGCCGACGCCGAAGGGCGCCTTCTACGTCTACCCGGACGTCACCGCGCTGCTCGGCCGCGAGTGGGCCGGCACGACCCCGGCCACGACCCTCGAGCTGGCCGACCTGATCCTCGAACACGCCGAGGTCGCGGTGGTCCCGGGCGAGGCGTTCGGCCCGTCGGGCTACCTCCGCCTGTCGTACGCGCTGGGCGACGACGACATCGCCGAGGGCGTGCGTCGCCTGGCGGCGTTCTTCTCCGCGTGACACGGACGACGGCCCGCCTCCGGCAGGAGGCGGGCCGTCGGTCTGCGCCGTCGTCCTGCCGGGAGGCGCGTGACCGGCCCGGTGGTCAGCTCGCGGCGAGCAGGTCGCCGACCACGACGGGCTCCGGCACCAGGGAGACCCCGAAGCGGTTGAGCACCGTCACCTGCACGTAGCGGGCCAGCTCCGCGACCTGCGCAGCCGTCGCGTCGCCGCGGTTCGTCAGCGCGAGGGTGTGCTTCGAGGAGATCGCGGCGCGCGACCCGGGCACCGCGTACCCGCGGTGCACCCCGGCGTGCTCGATGAGCCAGGCGGCGCTGAGCTTGACGTCGTCGCCGGCCGGCCACCGGGGTGCCTCGGTCGGCAGCGTCTCGGCGAAGGCCGCGGACACGATCGGGTTCGTGAAGAACGACCCCGCGCTCCACGTGTCCGGGTCGGCGTCGTCGAGCACCATCCCCTTCGAGGACCGCAGGCGCAGCACCGTCCGCCGGATCGTGAGCGGGTCGACGGGCGTGCCGAGCTCGACGCCGAGCGACCCGGCGAGCTGGGCGTAACGGACCGGGACACCGGCGTCCGCCGCGGCCCCGAGCCGGAACTCCACGGTCAGCACGACCCCGCGCCGCCCGTGCTTCAGGGTCGAGGTGCGGTAGCCGAGCGCCAGCTCGGCCGCGTCCACCCACGCGCGGTCCCCCGTCGACGCGTCGAGGAACTCGACCCGGGTGAGCACGTCGGAGAGCTCGACCCCGTAGGCGCCGATGTTCTGCACGGGGGCGGCACCGACCGTGCCCGGGATGCCGCTCAGTGCCTCCAGGCCGGTCCAGCCGTTCTCGACGGTCGTGGCGACGAACCGGTCCCACGGCTCACCGGCCGCGACGCGGACGGTGACGCCGTCGTCGTCGGGATCAGCCTCGAGCCCGTGCGTGCGGACGAGCACGACCGTGCCGGCGAAGCCGTCGTCGGCGACGAGCAGGTTGCTGCCGCCGCCCACGACCAGCCACTCGTCGTCCTGCCACGCGGTGTGCGCGTGGGCGACGAGTTCCTCGGTCGTGTCGGCGGTCAGGAGCGTCGCGGCGGGTCCGCCCACGCGGAACGTGGTCAGGTCGGCCAACCGCGTCGACACGGTCAGCGGAACACCACCGTGACCTGCGCCTTGCCGAGCACGGTCTGCCCGGCGGCGGTCACGGTCAGGTCGATGCGCTGCGGACGACCCTGGTCGTCGACCGTGCCGACCTTGGCGACGACGCCGACGGTGGCGCCCTGCTCCGGGTCGACCACGACGGGGCGGGTGAACCGGACGCCGTAGCGCGCGACCCACCCGGTGTCGCCGAGCCACTCGGCGACCGGCTGCACGGCGAGGCCCATGGTGAGCATGCCGTGCGCGAGGACGCCGGGGAGCCCGACCGACGCGGCGACGTCGTCGCGGTAGTGGATCGGGTTGAAGTCGCCCGAGGCGCCGGCGTAGCGGACGAGGGCGTCGCGGGTCAGGTGGACCTCGCGCTCGGCGACGACGGTGCCGACCTCGAGCGCGGTGGCGGGTGCGGCGGTCATGCGTCGTCTCCTCGGACCACGAGGGTGGAGGTCGCCGTGACGACGTGCTCCCCCGTGGCGTCGTCCATCGTGCTCTCGGCCGTCACCATGGCGTTGCCGCCGAGGGTCTTGACGCTCGTCACCGTGAGGGTCGCGGTGAGCTCGTCGCCCGCCACGATCGGTCGGTCGTACGTGAAGGACTGCTCGCCGTGCACGACGCGCGAGAAGTCGATGCCGGCGTCGGGCTCGGCGAGGAGTTGCGCGAGGGTGGCCTCCTGCACGACGACGGCGAAGGTCGGCGGCGCGACGACGTCGGCGTACCCGGCGGCACGGGCGGCCTCGGGCTCGTGGTGGATCGGGTTCGTCGCGAACACGGCGCGCGAGAACTCGCGCACCTTCTCGCGACCGACCAGGTAGGGCTGGGCCGGCGGGAACGTCCTGCCGACGAGCTCGGGGTTCACTGACACGGACGGCAGTCTACCGAGCGCCCGCGACACGCCCCCGGTCGTGAGGTTGCATCGGCTATGCTCGTCGCACGGCTTCCGGGGGGAGGTCGGGGAGGACTCCGGGTTCGGGGAGGAACACATGGAGCACACGACGCAGTACGCCGTCCACACGGGAGACCGCTGCACCGCCATGGAGGTCGCCGGTGCGGCGCTCCGGCAGAGCGGCCACCGGGTCGAGTCGACCGGGGGCACGATCACGGCGACGACGGGGAACCGCCTGCTGACCATCCTGCTCGGGGCGATGGTGCACCCGTCGCGGGAGTTCCGGCGGTACGAGCTGTCGACGACCGTCACGGGGACCTCGACCACGATCACGCTCCGCCACGCGCAGCACGCCACGGCGGTGTCCGGCGGCAGCATCGGCGCGGGACGGCGGCGCACCGCGTGGCGGCAGGTCTCGACGACGCTGGAGCGGGCGCTCCGCGCCGCCGGGCTGCTGACCACTCCCACGCGCTGAGGGGCGACGGGGGGCGGTGCGGCGCTGTGCGGCTCCGGCGCCCCTGGCGAGTTCGGGCGTGCCTGGCGGGATCGGGCGTACCTGGTCGCAACGGACGACCAGGCATGCCCGGTTCCGCTCGGTACCGCGCCTGTCATGGGAAGGAACGGGCAGCGGGAGCGGGCCCGGCCGTGCTGTCGTCACGGCAGCGCGGACGGTCCCCGAACGCCTTGGCACCCCTGGCGAGATCGGGCGTACTCGGCGGATTCGGGCGTACCTGGTCGGCACGGACCACCAGGTGTGCCCGGTTCCGCTCGGTACCGCGCATGCGATGGGAAGGAACGGGCAGCGGGAGCGCCGGGCGCAGCGGGAGGGCGGACGCGCCCGGGAACGACGAAAGCCCGGCGAAGTGATCGCCGGGCCCGTGGTAGCGAGGACGGGACTTGAACCCGTGACCCCACGATTATGAGTCGTGTGCTCTAACCAACTGAGCTACCCCGCCAGAGATCCGGAGCGACTGCCGCTCCGGGTCGGAGCCCCGAGTCAGGATTGAACTGACGACCCCTTCCTTACCATGGAAGTGCTCTACCACTGAGCTATCGGGGCGAGTGCCGCTCGGCGGCACCACACGAGAGTAGCAGACGCGCGGCGGTGGTCAGGAACCGGGCGTGACGCCCGGGCGTGCCGCCGCTCCCCCGCTAGTTCGCGTTGGCGCGGAGCCAGGTCAGCGGGTCCACCGGGACACCGTCGACGTGGATCTCCAGGTGCAGGTGCGGGCCCGTCGAGTTGCCCGTCGAGCCGACCTCGCCGAGCTCGTCACCCACGGCGACCTGCTGGCCGGTGACGACCTTGAACGTGCCGTCCTTCATGTGCCCGTAGACGCTGACGAACTGCTTGCCGTCGACGTCGTGCTGCACCCAGACGTCGTTGCCGAAGCCACCGTCGTGCGCCTGCACCTTGATGACCGTGCCGGCAGCGACGGACCGGATGGGCGTGCCCTCGCCCGGGGCGAAGTCGACGCCCATGTGGTTCGTCGAGCAGAACGAGCAGCCCTCGACCTGCCGACCGCCGAAGCCCGACGTGATCGGGACCCCCGTGAGGAACGGCCACTGGATCGTGCCGTTCGGGTCGTTGGAGAACGAGGACGAGTCGACGTTGGCGTACTGCGTGGCCGCGGTCACGGAGTACTGGTCGCGCGCGGTCTCCGCGTCGCCGGCGGCCTGTCCGACGCTGAGCGACTGAGCGTCGCCCGCGGTCGTGCGGAGGGCGGTCGTGTCCGCCGGCGGGACCCAGAGCGCCTGCGCCGGCAGTGACGTCGAGACGACGAGCCCGGCGGCGAAGAGGAGTGCGCCGACGGCCGTCACGCGCGAGGCGGTCCGCCGGAAGGACACGCCCTGGTCGACGTGCGGAGCTGCCGCGGGTGCCTTCGGCGTGGCCGGGATGTGCCGGGTGGCCCGGTCGACGTGCACGGCGGCGGCGGCCCGGGACGCACGCGGCGGTCGGTCGGCTGAGGGCGCGCGTCCGGTCCCGCGACGCGCCCGCTCGGGCGCCGGGGCGACGGACGTCGGCGTGTGCGTCGCATCGGCCGCCGGGACCGCGTCGAGCACCGGCGCCACGTCCGGCGAGACCGGGGCCGGCGGCGTCACGGCGCCCGCCGAGGGGGCGGGGCGGACGGGCGAGGCCGGCGCGAGATCGATCGGCGAGACCGGGGCGGCAGGCGTCACCGGCGCGGCGGGACCGTCGATGGACGGCTGTACCGCGGCCGCAGCAGCCCGTCGCTCCGCTTCGATGCGTGCACGTCGGGTGAGGTGCACCACCGGCTGGGGACCGGTCGTGACGTCGGGCGAGGTGAGCGTTCGGGGAGCGTGGGGCATGTGTTCGGTGGTGATCCTGATCGGGGCGCGAGGCGCTCGTTGGTAACGAGCAGGTAACGGGACTGCAGCACGCTAGCAGGGGCCGCCGCGCGCCGCCAGTCGGGTGCACGTCGGTGCAGTGCCCAGAGGGAGAGCCGTCGGCGGTCAGCCCCCGAGGACGTCGGCCTCGAGCCGCCGGACCAGGGCCTCGAGCTCGTCGGCCACCGCGGGGGCGGCGAACAGGAAGGAGCGGGTGCCGCCGGCCTCCCACACGCGGACGACCGCACCGGCCTCGGCCGCCACGACCGCACCGGCCGCCATGTCCCACGGGTTGATGCCGCGCTCGTAGTACGCGTCGACCGTCCCGGCCCCGACCGCGCAGCAGTCGAGCGAGGCCGCTCCGGCACGCCGGACGTCGCGGACCTCTCCGATGAGCCCCGCCAGGACCGCGACCTGCTCGCGCCGCCGGTCGGCCGTGTAGCCGAACCCGGTCGCGACGAGCGTCTCCGCCAGCGACGCCGGAGCGGCGACCCGGAGCGGTGCGCCGTCGCGCGTCGCACCCTCGCCGCGGGCCGCCCGGAAGACGGTGCCGGTCGCGGGGACCACGACCACCCCGGCGAGTGCCTCCCAGGTCGTCGGGTCGGCACTCCCCCGCACGACGCCGATGCTGACGCCGTACTGCTCGCTGCCGTACAGGTAGTTGACCGTGCCGTCGATCGGGTCGACCACCCACGTGATGCCCGTGGTCCCCGCGCCCGACCCGGACTCCTCGCCGTGGAAGCCGTCGTCGGGTCGCGCCTCGGCGATGCGGGACCGGACGAGTGCCTCGACCTCACGGTCGGCGGCCGTGACCACGTCGACGATGCTCGACTTCCGGTCCGCGACCTCGACGCCCTCGGCCCGGCGGCGGGCGGCGAGGGCCGCGGCCTCCCGGGCGATCGACTCGGCGAGGTCGGCGAACTGCGTGGGCGTCAGCATGTCGGACATGCGACCAGCCTGCCCGAACGACGTCGTGCTCGCCGGGATCGCAACCGGTGGAACGAGAACAGCCCCGTCCGATCCGGACGGGGCTGTTCGATCCGTTGCGGACCGTGGCAAGTGAGGGATTCGAACCCCCGAAGGCTACGCCGGCTGATTTACAGTCAGATCCCTTTGGCCGCTTGGGTAACTTGCCGTGTGCGCACCCAGCCGGTGTGATCACCAACCGAAGGCGCGGTGAAGAGCATAGCCGATCCCGGAGGGTGCTCGTGACCACAGGGGGACGTGACGAGGCGCTCGTCCACAGCCGCCGGGAGTGACCGAACCGGGCCCGGCGTGCGCCGTTAGGCTGTCCGGCATGGCAGACAGTTCCTTCGACGTGGTCAGCAAGGTCGACAAGATGGAGGCGGAGAACGCCCTCAACCAGGCCGCCAAGGAGATCGAGCAGCGGTACGACTTCAAGGGCGCCGACGCGTCCATCGCGTTCAGCGGTGAGGACGTGCTCATCAAGGCGAACTCCGAGGAGCGTGCCAAGGCCGTCCTCGACGTGCTGCAGAGCAAGGCGATCAAGCGGAACATCTCGCTCAAGAGCCTCGACGCCGGCGACCCGTACCCCTCGGGCAAGGAGTACCGCATCGAGGTGAAGTTCAAGAACGGCATCGAGCAGGACGTCGCGAAGAAGATCGGGGCGTTCCTCCGGGCGAACGCGCCGAAGACCGTCAAGAACCAGATCCAGGGCGACGAGCTGCGCGTCTCCTCCAAGAGCCGCGACGACCTGCAGAACACGATCCAGCTCCTCAAGGGTGAAGAGTTCGACGTGCCGCTGCAGTTCATCAACTTCCGCTAGCGCCCCCGTGGAGCACTGGCTCGGCGTCGCGATCACCGTTCTCCTGGTCCTGCTGGACCTGGCGATCCGTGTCTTCTCGATCATCTACGTCCCGTACAACCGGAAGCCGCAGACCGCGACGGCCTGGCTGCTCGCGATCTTCCTCATCCCGTACATCGGGTTCATCGTCTTCCTGATCATCGGGTCGACGAAGCTCCCCCGGGCACGACGCGAGAAGCAGACCGAGATCAACGCGTACATCCTCGAGCAGACCGAGGGCATCGAGCGCGTGCGTCGCGACCACCCGTGGCCGCCGTGGCTGGAGAGCATCACGAAGCTCAACCGCGGGCTCGGCGCGATGCCCCTCGTGGGCGGCAACTCGGCCGAGCTCTACCCGGACTCGTACGAGTCGGTGCAGGAGATGACGCGGGAGATCGACCGGGCGCGGCGCTTCGTGCACGTCGAGTTCTACATCGCGACGCTCGACGACACGACCCGGCCGTACTTCGAGGCACTGGCCCGGGCGCAGGCCCGCGGGGTCACGGTCCGGTTCCTCCTCGACCACTGGGCGAGCCGCGGGTACCCGGGCTTCAAGGACACCCTCGCGTTCCTCGACCGCGCGGGCATCGAGTGGCACCTCATGCTCCCGCTGCAGCCGCTCCAGGGGAAGTTCCAGCGCCCGGACCTCCGCAACCACCGGAAGATCATGGTGATCGACGGGTCGGTGGCCTTCACCGGGTCCCAGAACCTGATCGACCCGTCGTACGACCTGAAGTCCCACATCGAGCGGGGCATGGTCTACAAGGACCTGTTCGCCCGGTTCGAGGGCCCGGTCGTCGCCGGCCTCAACGCCCTGTTCGTCACCGACTGGTACAGCGAGACCGACGAGCTCCTGCTCCGCGAGAGCGATCCCGTGCAGCGCGCGGACCGCGGGGACGCCCTCGACTGCCAGGTGGTCCCGTCGGGCCCCGGCTTCGACGGCGAGAACAACCTGCGCCTCTTCAACGCCCTGCTCTACGCCGCGCAGGAGAAGGTGTCGATCACCTCGCCGTACTTCGTGCCGGACGACTCGATGCTCTACGCCATCACGACGACGGCGCAGCGCGGGGTCGAGGTCGAGCTGTTCGTCGGCGAGATGGGCGACCACGCCATGACGTGGCACGCCCAGCGGTCGTACTACGAGGAACTCATGCGCGCCGGGGTCCGGATCTGGCTGTACCGCGCACCGACGATCCTGCACGCGAAGCACTTCACGATCGACGACGACGTGTCCGTGATCGGGTCGAGCAACATGGACATGCGGTCCTTCAGCCTCAACCTCGAGGTGTCGGTGATGGTGCGCGGCCGCCGGTTCGTCGACGCCCTCCGCGAGGTCCAGGACGCCTACAAGGAGGCGTCCTTCGAGCTCACGCTCGACTCGTGGCTCGAACGACCGCGCCGGTCCCAGGTGCTCGACAACATCGCGCGCCTGACCGCCGCCCTGCAGTAGCGTCCGGCCGGGAGGCACCTGCGCGCGTCCGTCACGCGGGTCGCGTGACGACATGCCCACGGACGACGTGCGCACGAACGGGGCGGGACGACGTGCCCACGGACGACGCGGGTCGTCAGAGCGGCGCCGTGACGACGTCCGCGACCCAGGCGACGAGGCGTTCGAGCGGGCCCCGTCCGAGGAACGCCCGCCACGTCATCGCGAACAGGACCGACCCGATCGCGAACCAGGCCCACGCGGCACCGGAGTCCGGGTACCCGGGCAGGCAGGCGATGACGACGATGTGGCCCGCGTAGACCGTCAGCGGCATCGACCCGACCGCAGCGAGGGGGTACGCGATGCGCGCGACCGTCCGCCCCCGGCCGTCGACGAGCAGCGTGCAGAGGGCGACCACCGCGACGGCGATCCCCGCCGTCCCGACGACGTCGACGATCGACGACGAGTGGTCCCGCGGCGACAGGAACAGCTGCGCCAGCGCCGCCGACGGCGAGCTGCCGTCGGGCGCGTACGGCACGCCGGGGAAGGCCAGCCCGGTGCTCGCGGGCACCGGGGCGAGCGCGTTCCCGACGGCGTACGCGGCGGCGGCGACCACCGTGCCGGACGCGAGGAGCGCGACCTGCGCACGCCGTGCCTCCAGACCGACCCGGGCGACCGCGAGTCCGACCAGCACGTACGCCAGGAAGGTGACCACGGGGTAGACGAGACCCAACTGGACCTCCCACGTGCCGGCGCCCGCGTAGAGGGGCGCGACGGCGATCGCCACGAGCGGTGAGACCACCGCGCAGACGACCGCGAGCAGGACGAGCCAGACCGGGCGCACCCGCAGGACCGGCAGCACGAGCAGGAAGAGCGCCCCGTAGGTGGGCAGGATGACGTAGATCGGCGTCTCGAGCGCCATCAGGGCCAACCCGATCGCCACCACGACGATCGCACGGACCGCGAGCCGGGCGCGGACCAGTCCGATCGCCGGCGGCCCGGGCGGACTGGTCCGACCGCTGGTGAGGCCGACCGAGACTCCTGCGAGCACCGCGAACAGCGTCGAGGGCCGCCCGTGGGCGACGGCGGACCACGTGCCCGGGTCGGACCAGTCGACCTCGTCGGCGATCCCGCCGATGTGCGCGGCCATCATGCCGAGCAGCGCGAGCGCGCGCGCGACGTCGACCCCCTGCAGGCGTCCGGGAGCGACGAGCACGCCCCGCATCGCGGTGGACGGTGCGGGGCGTGCGGTGGTCATCGTGCGGCGCTCAGCTCGTCGCCGAGCCGACCCGACGCAGCGAGACGTCGACCATCTCGTCGCGCGGCACGACCTTGATGCGCTCCCGGCCCTCGGGGGCACCGAGTGCCTGCTCGTGCTCGTCGAGGGCGTGCCAGCCGGCGAGGTCGGTGAAGTCGACACCGCGGTCCCGGAGCAGCGCGGGGACGGCCTCGGGCGAGGGGTCCGCCGGGGTCCACCAGGACGCCTGGTCGTTCACGATGTGCTGCACGGTCTCCATCGCGTCGGACTTCGTGTGGCCGATCAGCCCGACCGGTCCTCGCTTGATCCACCCCGTGGCGTACACGCCGGGGACCTGGGAGCCGTGCTCGTCGAGCACCTGTCCCCCGCGGTTCGGGATGACGCCGGTGCGTGCGTCGAACGGGACACCGGGCAGCGGCGACCCGAAGTAGCCGACGGCGCGGTAGACGGCCTGCACGGCGAGCTCGCGCACCTCGCCGGTACCCTCGACGCCGCCCTCCCCGTCCGGCCGGGTCCGCTCGTACCGGATCGCGCTGACGTGGCCGTCCTCGCCGACGAGTTCGAGCGGCTTCGCCCAGAAGTGCAGGTGGAGCCGGCGGCTCGCCCGGCCGACCTCGCGCGTGCGCCACTGCTCCAGGACCCGGTTCATCACCATGACCTGCTTGTTCGTCTGGATCGCCGTCAGCGATGCCTCGTCGTGGTCGAAGTCCTCGTCGTACACGACCATGTCGACGTCGCGGAGCTCGCCGAGTTCGCGGAGCTCGAGCGGCGTGAACTTCACCTGCGCCGGACCGCGGCGGCCGAAGACGTGCACGTCGGTGACGGGCGACGCCTTGAGCCCCTCGTACACGTTCGCGGGGATCTCGGTGGGGAGCAGGTCGTCGGCGTGCTTCGCGAGGATGCGCGAGACGTCGAGGGCGACGTTGCCGTTGCCGATCACCGCGACGCTCGACGCCGTCAGCGGCCAGGTGCGCGGGACGTCGGGGTGGCCGTCGAACCAGCTCACGAAGTCGGCCGCACCGTACGAGCCCTCGAGCTCGACGCCCGGGACGTCGAGCTCGGCGTCCTTGATCGCCCCCGTGGAGAACAGCACGGCGTGGTAGTGCTGCTTGAGGTCGTCGAGCGTGATGTCCTCGCCGAAGCGCACGTTGCCGAAGAGCCGGACGACACCGCGGTCGAGCACGTCGCGCAGCGCGTTGACGATGCCCTTGATCCGCGGGTGGTCGGGTGCCACGCCGTAGCGGACCAGGCCGTACGGCGCCGGCAGCTGCTCGAAGAGGTCGATCGACACGTCGGTGCCGTGGGCCTCGCGCAGCAGGATGTCGGCGGCGTAGATCCCGGCGGGACCGGCGCCGACGATGGCGAGTCGGAGGGTTGGCACGGATGGCTCCAGTTCGTTCGGGCGGGATGCTCCCGGTGGGTCAGCGGCTGCGTTCGACGACGGACTCGGCGAACCGGGTCAGCGCCCGCTTCACGGTGCCGCCGGGCAGCGGTTCCAGGGCCGCGACGGCCTCCTCCGCCCAGCGCACGGCGACGGCCCGGGTGGCCGTGGTCGCCTCGTGCTCGCGCAGGGCGGCGACGGCGGACTGGTACGGCGACGAATCGACGGCATCGTCGGGCGCGTCCTTGACGTCGTGCTCGATCCGGGCGACCAGCGCCGCGGCACCGTCGTCGCGCGTGGCGAGCCGGCGGAGCTGCAGCAGCGGCAGCGTGTCCACGCCGGCGCGCAGGTCGTTGCCGGCGATCTTGCCGGTGCGGGCCCCGGCCGGAGCGAGGTCGATGACGTCGTCGACGAGCTGGAAGGCCACGCCGACCTTCTCGCCGAACGTCCCGACCGCGTCGAGCCAGGCCCGGTCCGCACCCGAGAACATCACGCCGGCGCGGGCCGCGGTCGCGATGAGCGACCCGGTCTTGTCGCTGAGCACCTGGATGTAGTGCTCGACCGGGTCGTCGTCGGGCTGCGGGCCGGTGGTCTCGTGCAGCTGCCCCATGCAGAGGCGCTGGAAGGTCTCGGCCTGCATGCGGATGCCCTCGGTGCCGAGGTCGGCCGTGATGAGGCTGGCCCGGGCGAAGAGGAGGTCCCCCGTGAGGATGGCCACGTTGTTGCCGTAGGTCACGTGCGCGGCGGGGACGCCGCGGCGCACCGGCGCCTCGTCCATGACGTCGTCGTGGTACAACGAGGCCAGGTGCGTGGTCTCGATGCTCACGGCGGCCTTGACCACCGCGTCGGTCACGCCCTCGCCGAGCTGCGCGATGAGCAGCGTGAGGGTCGGACGGATCCGCTTGCCACCGGCGGAGAGCAGGTAGCGGCTCGTGGTGTCGGCCAGCGTGTCGGTCGACCGCATCGCCTCCTCGAGGCCCCGCTCGACGAGCTCGAGCCCGTCGTCGACCGCGGCGATGAAGCGTCGCTCGGACGGCGTGGCGAACAGTCGCTCGCCGATGCCCAGCGAGGCGCGGAGGCTCGGTGCGCGGCGTGCGACCGGGACGCTCGGGTTCAAGTGCTGCTCCGTGTTCGGGGTCGAGGACCGGTCAGGCGTCGGTCGGGTCGACGCTCGGCTGCTCACCGGTGTGCTGGTGCTCACGGCGTGCCCGGGCCCGTCGGGCGACGGACTCGCGGACGGTGCCCTCGACCGGCTTGCGCCCGCGGTGCAGGGCCACGATCCCGGCCGTCAGGTTGCGGTGCGCGACCATCGTGAAGCCGACGCCGCGCAGCCACTGGCTGAGCACGTGCTGGTCGGGCCATGCCTCGATGGACTCGGCGAGGTAGCGGTAGGCGGCCGGGTTGCTGCTCGACAGCCGCGCGATGCCGGGGAGCACGCGCTTGAGGTACGTGCCGTAGCCGAAGCGCAGGAGCGTCATCGGCGGCGTGGAGAACTCGCAGATCACGACGCGGCCACCGGGCTTGAGCACCCGGAGCATCTCGGTGATCGCCTGCATCGGGTCGTTGACGTTCCGCAGCCCGAAGGAGATGGTGACGGCGTCGAACGTGTCGTCGTCGAAGGGCAGCTGCTCGGCGTCGCCCTCGACGAAGGTGATCTCGGGGTGCCGCTCGCGTCCGACGGCGATCATGCCGGCCGACAGGTCGAGCGCGGTGACCTCCGCGCCCTTCTTCGCCAGGGCCGCGGCGCTCGTGCCCGTCCCGGCGGCGATGTCGAGGACACGCTCCCCCGGCTGCGGGTCGACCGCACGCACCGTCGCGACGCGCCACAGCGGGGCGTTGCCCGCCGACAGGATGTCGTTCGTGAGGTCGTACTTCGCGGCGACGTCGTCGAACATTGCCGCCACCTCGTCCGGCCGCTTGCTCAGGTCCGCTCTGCTCACCGCACCATCCTAGAGGTCCCGGCCCGACGGTGGCCGGACGCCCGGCCGGGGTCCGGCCACCGGCCGCGCGCGTACGATCGGTCCGTGACCCGAACCACCACGGCGGCCCCCTCGCTCACGGTCTCGACCCGGATCCTCGACGACCCGGGTGACGTCCTCCGCCACACCCTGCGGGACACCCCGTTGGCGTTCGTCCGGGGCGGCGACGGCATCGTCGGGATCGGCGAGGCACTCCGCTTCACGTTCTCGGGTCCGGACCGCATGCGCCGGGCGTCCGCCGTCTGGCGCGACCTCGTCGGCAGCGCGCGGGTGGACGACCCGGTGCAGCTGCGCGGGACCGGTCTCGTCGCGTTCGGGTCGTTCACGTTCGCCGACGACTCCGCCGAGGAGAGCGTGCTCGTCGTCCCGCGGGTCGTCATCGGCAAGCGGCGCGGGAAGGCGTGGCTCACCGCGGTCGACACGACCCCGGCCCCCGAGCCCCTGGCGTTCTCCCGCACCTCGGCCCCGGTGCCGAGCGTCGGCGGCCACGTGTCGGTCGCCCTCCGACCGGGCAGCATCGACGAGGACGCCTACGCCGCCGCGGTCGCCGACGCCGTCCGCCGGATCGCCGCCGGCGAGGCCGACAAGGTCGTCCTCGCCCGCGACCTCGTGGGCACGCTGCCGCCCGGTGCCGACCGGCGCGCGGTCCTGCTGGACCTGGCGGCGGCGTACCCGCAGTGCGTGACGTTCGCCGTCGACGGACTGGTGGGGGCGACGCCGGAGACCCTGGCGCGCACCGACGGCACCGAGCTGTCCGCACGGGTGCTCGCCGGGAGCGCGGCCCGCGGGACCGACCCGGCGTCGGACCGTGCGGCCGCCGAGGCGCTGGCGTCGAGCGCGAAGGACGTCGAGGAGCACGGCTTCGCGATCGCGAGCCTGCTGCAGGCGCTCCGGCCGATCGCGACCGACCTCCGCGCCGACCCGGAGCCCTTCCGCCTGCAGCTGCCGAACCTCTGGCACCTCGCCACCGACGTGCGCGCGACCCTGCCGGTCGGGACCACGTCACTCGACGTCGCGGACGCGCTCCACCCGACGGCAGCCGTGGCGGGCACCCCGACCGACGTCGCGGTGCGGCTCGTCGCGGAGCTCGAGGGCGTCGACCGCGGCCGCTACGCGGGACCGGTCGGGTGGCTCGGGGCGAACGGCGACGGCGAGTGGATGCTCGCGCTCCGCAGCGCCCGGATCGACGCCGACGGGACGGTCCGGGCATGGGCCGGTGCGGGGATCGTCGCCGGGTCGGACCCGGCGCGCGAGGTCGCCGAGACCGCCCTCAAGTTCCGTCCGGTGCGCGACGCCCTGGCCTGACGCGACGCGACGCGACGCACCGCACCGCACCGGCCTGACCCGACGCAGCCGGCGCCGGCCGCCCGTCAGTCGGTCAGCGGCACCTCGACCACGAGCCGCTGCGCCGGGTCGGTGAGCACGGCCTCCAGGTCGCCCCACGTGGCCGCGCGCCGGTACTCCCAGCCGAGCCCGGTGACGACCCGCTCGACGTCGACGTGCTGCGGCGTGGTCATCATCCGGCGCATGTCCTCGTCCGGCGTGGTGCGTGCGACCTCGAGCCCGTGGAAGATCGCGCCGCCCGAGTCGTTGCCGACGACGACCTGCACGCGGTGCGTCCGCTCCTCGGTCCCGGTGACGAACGCACCGAGGTCGTGCAGGAACGTCAGGTCCCCGACGAGCACCCGCGTGGTGCCGACCGAGTCCGCCGTCCGCTTCAGGGCCGCGGCGATGCCGAGCGCCGTCGACACCGTGCCGTCGATCCCCGCGAGGCCGCGGTTGGCGTGCACGCGGAGCTTCTTGCCCGCGACGTGCGCGTCCGCGACGCGGATGAGCTGCGACGCCCCGAGCACGAGCCGGTCGTGCGGCCACGTCACCCCCCACACGGCCTCGACCAGCATCGTGCGGTCGACGGACCGGCGACGCAGTGCGACCTCGTCGCGCAGGAAGCGGTTCCGCTCCGCGCGGTCGCCCGATCGCTTCGCGTCGAGGTCGGGGCCGGCGTCGCCGTCGCCGAGCACCGCCCGGCTCGTCGTCACCCACCGGCCGACCCACGCGCGGTGTGCCGGGGTGGTCCGGCCGGTCACGCGGACGTCGGAGACGAACGTGGTCGTCGCGTCCGGACGGGAGGCGCGTGCCGGGTCGTACGGGTCGGCTCCCGCCCCGCGGACCACGATCGTCTCGACGTCGGGTCGCTGCAGGAGCGCGGGGACCTCCCGGCTGAGCGTGGGGTGGCCGAGCACGACGGCGCGGCGGACCGCACCGCCGAGCTCCGCGTCGCGGAGCAGGTCGCGGTAGGCAACGACCAGGTTCCGGCCGAAGCGCGCACCGCTCGAGACCTCCGCCAGCAGCGGCGCACCGAGCTCCCACGCGATGCGCTCGGCGTCCGGCCCGGCGTCGTGCCCCGCGATCACGACGGTCGCGGGCTCGTCGTCCGGCGTCAGCTCGACGACCGGGAGTCCGGCGTGCACCCGGCGCTGCGCGTGCTCGAGGTCGACCTCGTCGTCCGGCACGCCGGTGACGTCCTCGGCGCGGAGGCCGGCGGAGAGCGGTTCACGGAAGGCGACGTCGAGCTGCACGGGCCCGGGCTGGCCGGTGTGCCCCGCGGCGACCGCGACCGCCTCGCGCGCCAGCGAGCGCACCGCGTCGACGTCGACGCTGCCGGCCGTGGGCGCCTGGACGTCGCGCACGAAGGAGACGGCCGGTCCGAAGAGTCCGGGCTGCACGGTCGTCTGGTTGCTGCCGATGCCCCGGAGCTCGGTCGGCCGGTCGGCGCTCAGCACGATCATCGGCACGCCGGAGTGGTGCGCCTCGAGCACGGCCGGGTGCAGGTTCGCCACCGCGGTGCCGGAGGTGGTGACGACGGCGGCGGGCCGACCGGACTCGACGGCGAGCCCGAGCGCGAAGAACCCCGCGGTCCGTTCGTCGAGCCGGACGTGCACGGTCACGCCGCCCGCGCGCTCGAGCGCGACCGCGGCCAGGGCGAGCGCCTGCGAGCGGGAGCCCGGACTGACCACGACGTCGGTGACGCCCGCGCGCGCGAGCTCCTGCAGCAGCGCCAGGGCGAAGTCGGTCGCCGGGCTGCCCGATCCGGCGGACCCGTCAGCGATCGGCGGTGCTGCCGTCGTCGCGTTCGTCCCGCTCGCGGAGTCGGTCTTCGAGGTCTCGGAGGGTTGCGTCGTCCTGGTCCGTTCCGGTGCGGGGTGACCCGGGGGCACGGGGGCCACCGAGGAAGTCGGGGTCGTCTTCGGGACCACGGTACCGGGGCGTCGGTCCGGGCGTCGCCGGGGCACGGCCGAGCACGAACCAGAGCAGTCCGCCGAGGACCGGCAGGACGATCACGAGCAGGATCCACCAGCCGCGACGCAGTGATCGGATGCGTTCGCGGGGCATGGTCGCGCAGTCGATGGCCGCGTACACCGTGAACGCCACGGCGGCGACGGCGAGGACCAACCAGAGACGGACCATCCCAGGAGCCTACGGACCGCGCCTGGGACGTACCTGCCGGTCAGCCGTTCCCCCACCGCGGGTTCCGTAGACTCGTCGGGTGAAAGCGTGGCTCGTCTACACCCTTGCCCGACTCGGCATCTTCGCCGCGGCGCTGGCCGTACTGCTCGTCATCGGCCTGCGGTGGTACTGGGCGGCGATCGGTGCGGCCCTGATCGGTCTGCTCGTGTCCTACATCGCCCTGCCGGGGCTGCGCGGCCGGGTGACGTCGAGCATCGCGTCGCGTCGCGCCCGACCGGAGCACGACGCGGACTCCGACTTCGAGGACGACTTCGTCGACGCAGCGGACTCCGAGGCCGCCGACACCGCCGACGCCGGCACCGCCGCGCCGGCCACGCGTCCGGTCTCCGACGCGGAGCGCCACCGCGTCCGTCCCGAGCGCGACGAGGACTGACCCGGCCCGCGTCGGCAGGACCGAGCGGCTACGGCAGGAGCACGAGCGTCAGTCCGAGCACGACACCGAACGCCAGCGACGCGAACGACGACAGCTGCAGCGCGGTGACGAGCTCGCGGGGCTTCCGCGTGGAGGCGCCGATGACGAGCGCCGGCAACGCCAGCAGCAGTGAGAAGTAGGCGAACCCGGTGCGGAAGTAGAGCAGGACGAACCAGAGCAGCACGACGTACGGCAGCATGAGGAACAGGCCGTACAGCACCCGGGCGACCGGACGTCCGACCACGACGGCGAGCGTCCGCTTGCCGGCCAGTCGGTCCTCGTCGATGTCGCGGATGTTGTTCACCATGAGCACGGCGCAGGCGAAGAAGCCGGCCGCGACCGCCGCTGCCCAGCCGCTCGTGGTGACCTCGCGGATCTGCACGTACTGCGTCCCGAGCACCGCGACCAGGCCGAAGAAGACGAAGACGAAGACCTCGCCGAGCGCGTTGTACCCGTACGGCTTCTTCCCGCCGGTGTAGAACCACGCGGCGACGATCGCGGCCGCACCGACGACCAGCAGCCACCAGAGGCCGGTGAGCGCGACGATGAGCAGGCCGGCGACCGCCGCGAGCCCGAAGAACGTCAGCGCGACGGTGAGCACCGTGCGGGGCTTCGCGAGCCCGGCGCCGGTCAGACGCGCCGGTCCGACGCGGAACTCGTCGGTCCCCCGGACACCGTCGGAGTAGTCGTTGCTGTAGTTCACACCGATCTGCAGGAAGAGTGCGACACCGAGGGCGAGGAGCGCGACCGCCAGGCGGTGGTCGTGCCCGAGGTAGGACCCGAAGTCGCCCGGCTCGCCGGAGTCGACGAACGCGACACCGGTGCCGAGCACGACCGGGACGACACCGAGCGTCAGCGTGCGGAGCCGGGCACCGCCGATCCAGTCACGGGCGGTCGCCCGCTGCTTGCCGCGCTGCGGTCGGGCGGCCTTCGCGGGGTTGCCGCTGCGGCCCTTGGTCCGGTTCGTGTTCTTCGTACGTGCCACGGCCGACCATCGTATCCGCGCTCGCTACGCCGGCGGTGCACCGTCGGGGTCGGCGAGCACGCGGACGGCCCGTCGGTCGGGCTTCCCCGTGCCGAGCATCGGCACCGCGTCGACGACGAGGACGTCCGCCGGTCGGGCAGCCCGCCCGAGGAGGTCCCCGACGTGCGCGCGGACGGTGTCGAGGTCGAGCGGCTGCTCCGTGACGACGACCGGCACCTCGCCCCACTCCCCCGACGTCCGACGCGTCACGACCGCGGCGTCCTGCCCGGGGAGCTCGCGGACCCGCCGTTCGACCGCGCCGAGCGGCACCTTCTCGCCGCCCGACACGATGACGTCGTCGAGTCGGCCGAGCACCCGGAGCCGGCCGTCGTCGTCGAGCGCCGCGGCGTCGCCGGTGCGGTACCAGCGGAGCCCGTCCCGCTCGGTGAAGGTGCGCGCGGTGCGGTCCGGGTCGTCGAGGTACCCCTCGGCGAGCATCGGGCCGGCGAGCTCGAGCGCCCCGTCGACGAGTCCGACGCGGACGGTGCCGAAGGGGGTGCCGTCGTAGACGCAGCCGCCGCTCGTCTCGCTCGCCCCGTAGGTGGTGACCACCCGGACGCCCGCCTCGAGCGCGCGCCGGCGGAGCGGTGCCGGGGTCGCCTGACCGCCCACGAGGACGGCGTCGAAGCGGGTCGCCGCGGCCCGGGCCCGTGGGTCGTCGAGCACGCGGGCGAGCTGCACCGGGACGAGCGAGGTGTAGCGCCGCGGGGCGTCCGGCCCGACGTCGAGCCGGTCGACCGCGTCGGCGAACGCGGCGGCCTCGAAGTGACCGGGTGGCACCACGACGGGCGAGGTGCCCGAGGCGATCGACCGCGTCAGGACGTTGAGGCCCGCGATGTAGTGCGTCGGCAGCGCGAGCACCCAGCGCCCCGGGCCGCCGAGTGCGGCGTCGGCCGAGGCGGCTCCGGCGAGGAGCGCATCGGCGGACAGCGCCACACGCTTGCCGGTGCCGGTCGACCCGCTCGTCTCGACGACCAGGGCGACCCGCTGCGCGACGTGGGACGGTGGCGGCGTCGGCAGCGCCGGCGTGTCCACCGCGACCGGCAGGAGTGCGGGGCCGCCGGCGAGGGCGGCCTCCAGTCCGCGCAGCACGGCCGTCGGGTCCGACGCGCCCAGCGCGACCAGCGGACGGGTCACCGCAGGTCCCCGGCCCTCAGTAGTGCCACGGGAAGGCGGTCCAGTCGGGCTCGCGCTTCTGGAGGAAGGAGTCGCGCCCCTCGACCGCCTCGTCCGTGCCGTAGGCGAGCCGCGTCGCCTCGCCCGCGAAGACCTGCTGACCGACCATGCCGTCGTCGACCGCGTTGAAGGCGTACTTCAGCATCCGGATCGCCGTCGGCGACTTGCCGAGGATCGTCTCGCCCCAGCGGAGCGCCTCGCGCTCGAGGTCGGCGTGCGGCACGACCTTGTTCACCGCACCCATCTCGTACGCCCGATGCGCGGAGTACTCCTCCGCCAGGAAGAAGACCTCGCGCGCGAGCTTCTGCCCGATCTGCCGGGCGTAGTACGCGCTGCCGTAGCCGCCGTCGAAGGACCCGACGTCGGCGTCGGTCTGCTTGAAGCGCCCGTGCTCGGCGCTCGCGATGGTCAGGTCGCAGATCGCGTGCAGGGAGTGCCCGCCGCCGGCGGCCCAGCCGGGCACGACCGCGACGACGACCTTCGGCATCATCCGGATGAGGCGCTGGACCTCGAGGATGTGCAGGCGGCCCATCGAGGCCTGCGCGGCGGCCGGGTCGACCCCCTCGGGCGGAGCGCCCTCGTCGCCGACGTACTGGTAGCCGCTCCGGCCGCGGATGCGCTGGTCGCCGCCGGAGCAGAACGCCCAGCCGCCGTCCTTCGGGCTCGGACCGTTGCCGGTGAGCAGGACGACGCCGACGCGCGGGTCCTGCCGGGCGTCGTCGAGGGCGCGGTACAGCTCGTCGACCGTGCGGGGACGGAAGGCGTTGCGAACCTCCGGGCGGTCGAACGCGACCCGGACGATGCCCTGCGAGACGTGCTTGTGGTACGTGATGTCGGTGAACTGCGCCGCGACCGGGGCCTCGGTCCAGACGTCGGGGTCGAAGAGGTCGGAGACGGGAGCAGCCATGCCTCCACCGTACCGCCGGCGGATCACGTGCCACCGGTGCCACCGGCGCCACCGGGCTACATGCCGGTGAGAGCCTCCGGCGCGACGACGACGAGCAGCACGATGAGGATCACCGGGTTCGCGAAGAACGCCAGCACCACCCCGACCGCGCCGTACCACCGGCCGAAGGAGCCGACCGCGGCGATGAACCCGAGCACCGCGGCGATGAGCGTGAGGAACACGACCACGAAGCAGATGCCGAACGCGAAGGTGGTGTCGCCGCCCATGAACACCGCGAAGGCGCTGGCGTCGACCGCGGCGGACACCACCGCGAGACCGAGCGCGATCTTGCCGATGACCGGGTTGCGGCGCCGACGGCTCTGCGCGAGGGTCCGGGTGTCCACCGAGCCCCGCTGCAGCATCCGCTCGAAGTCGCCGTTCGCAGCGGTCGTGCCCGAGGTTCCTCGTCCGCGGGGCGACGCCGCAACCCCCTCGGCCCGCTGCGGGGTGCGTTGGGCCGGACCACGCGGAGCGGCGGCACGCTGCGGCGCTGCTGCTCGCTGGGTCGCGGTGCGCTGCGCGGCGGCACGCTGTGCTGCGGCGCGCTGGGCGGCTGCTCGCTGGGCAGCCGCTCGCTGCTGGGCTGTCGCGGGATCGTCCGACGTCGGGCGGCCGGTTCGCTGGCCACGCTGCTGCGGATCCGACGCCACCGGCCCTCCCTCTCCTCGGTCGCCACACGCCCGTGCCGCGAGCTCCCGCGGCACCGCCGACGCTGGGCCGACCGGTGCATGCTAGTGCCCGGCCCTGGCGGTCGGCTCCGAGGTGTCGGCGCGAGCGCTGGGTGCCGTCGCGGTGGCACCGACCCCGACCGCGCGGGTGATGATGGGGTGTGCTCCCCGACCTCGACGACCTGACCGCCGACGCCCACGTCGTGGCGCTGCCGATGCGCGTGCGGTTCCGTGGCATCACCGTCCGCGAGGCCCTCGTCCTCCGCGGTCCCGCCGGCTGGACGGAGTTCTCGCCGTTCGTCGAGTACGACGACGCCGAGGCCGCCGCATGGCTCCGCGCCACGGTCGACTTCGGGTGGACCGACCACGAGCCGGCCGCGGACTCGGTGCCCGTCAACGCCACCGTGCCCGCGGTCGCCCCCGACGAGGTCGCCGGGCTCCTCGCCCGCTACCCCGGCTGCACGACCGCGAAGGTCAAGGTCGCCGAACCCGGCACGACCGTCGACGACGACGTCGCCCGGGTGGCGGAGGTCCGCCGGGTGATGGGTGTCGACGCGGACGTCCGGGTGGACGCGAACGGACTCTGGAGCGTCGACGAGGCCACCCGGGCCCTCGAGCGACTCGCGCCCTACGGCCTGCAGTACGCCGAGCAGCCCTGTCGGACCGTGCCGGAGCTCGCGGCCCTGCGCTCGCGCACCGCCGGGCTCGGCGTGCCGATCGCCGCGGACGAGAGCGTGCGGAAGGCCGCCGACCCCCTCGCCGTCGCGCGCGCGGGAGCCGCCGACGTGCTCGTCGTGAAGGCGCAGCCGCTCGGTGGCGTGACCGCGGCGCAGGCCGTGGTCGCGGACGCGGGCCTGCCGTGCGTGGTGTCCAGCGCGCTGGACACGTCGGTCGGACTCGGCATCGGGGCGTTCCTCGCGGCGGCCGCGATGACCCCCGGCTACGCGGCCGGGCTCGGGACGGCGGCGATGTTCGCGTCCGACGTGACCGCGTCACCGCTGCTGCCCGTCGCCGGGCGGGTGCCGGTCCGGCGCGTCGAGGTCTCGCGGGACCTGCTGGAGCGGAACGCGGCGTCGCCGGAGCGGACGGCGTGGTGGCTGGCGCGGCTCGCGCGCGTGCACGCGCTGCTCGCCGCGGCCTGACGACGGACGGGAGGCGCGGTGCCAGCCGGCACCGCGCCTCCCGTCCGTTGTGTCGTGTTCAGCGACTCACAGGCCCGAGTAGCTGTGCAGGCCCTTGAAGAAGACGTTGACGACGGAGAAGTTGAACATCACCGCGGCGAAGCCGATGAGCGCCAGCCACGACGAGCGGGCGCCGCGCCAGCCGCGCGTCGCGCGAGCGTGGATGTACCCGGCGTAGACGACCCAGATGATGAAGGTCCAGACCTCCTTCGTGTCCCAGCCCCAGTAGCGGCCCCACGCACGCTCGGCCCAGACGGCGCCGGCGATGAGCGTGAAGGTCCACAGCACGAAGCCGACCAGGACGACGCGGTAGGTCAGGACCTCGAGCCGGTCGGCGTCCGGCAGCGTCTCCATGAAGCGGAGCTGCTTCGACACCGGGCGGCCCTGCCGGTAGGTCTGCACGAGCTGTGCCACCGCGAGCCCGGCGCCGAGCGCGAAGAACCCGGTACCGGCGATCGCCACGAAGACGTGGATGACGAGCCAGTAGGACTGGAGCGCGGGCTGCAGCGGGACGACCGGGACCCAGTAGTTCACGGTCGCGATGCCGAGCAGGATGATCGTCAGGCCCGTGATGAAGACGCCGAGGAACTTCAGGTTCTGCCAGAGCTGCACCAGCAGGAAGATCAGCGTGATGAGCGCCGTGCCGGTCAGCGAGAACTCGAACATGTTGCCCCACGGCACACGGTCGGCGGCGATGCCCCGCAGCACGGTGGCCGCGACGTGCAGCACCAGCGCGAGGATCGTCATCGCCATGCCGACCCGCTCGAACTTCGTGCCGCCGCCCGACCGACCGGAGGTGGTGCCGACCTTCTCGAGCACGACGGTCCCGCCCTGCACGGTCGCGACGGTCCGTTCCTCGGGCGCTGCGGCACCGGCACCGGTAGCCGCCGTCACCTGACCCGCACGCTTGGCCATGTCGAGCGCGAACGAGATGAACGCGATGACGTAGACCGCCATGGCCGAGTACGTCAGCACGACCGAGTAGGTCGCCAGGTTCGTCGTCATGTCGTTCACGCAGGAATCCTAACTCCGAGGTCCGACAGGTGCCGGCGGGCGATGTCGTCGACGGCGCGCTCGAGGTTGGGGTCCTCGCCTCGCGCCAGGCCGGCGTACTCCAGGTCGTACTCGCCGTGCTCCGCGCCGCGGCGCGGGACGGCCTTCACCCACACGCGGCGGCGCGGGACGAACAGCGACACGAGCAGGCCGAGGGTGGAGAGCAGCGCGAATCCCGCGACGTACGCCTGCGACGGGTCGTGGTGCACGTCGAGCGAGACGTAGCGCTTCACGCCGTCGAACGTGATCGAGCCGGTGCCGTCGGGCAGGGTCTTCGTCTGTCCGGGCTTGAGCTCGATGCTCGCCGTCGACGACTGCCGTCCGGCGATCTGCTCGAGGCCGCTGGTGTCGAGCGAGTACACGCTCTGCGGGACCCCGCTGTCGAGCCCGAGGTCGCCGCGGTAGACCTGCAGCGTCAGGAGCGGGTTCTGCGCGTCCGGGTAGGCGCTCGCGAACGCCCCGGTCGAGAGCTTCGACGCCGTCGGGTAGAAGAAGCCGACCATGCCGAGCTGCGACGGCTTCGCGTCGGGCACCTTGAGCACACCCGTCGACGTGTAGTTCGCATCCTCCGGCAGGAAGGGCACGACGTCCTGGAACGCGACGTTCCCCTGCCCGTCGCGGACGGTGACCTGCATGGCGTAGCCGTTGCCGAGCAGGTAGACGTTCGTGCCGCCCACGGCGAGCGGGTCGTTCACCCCGATGCGGCTGGTCTTCGCAGCTTGCCCCTTCTCCTGGCTCGTGACGGTCGCCGAGTAGTCGAGCGCCTGCCCGAGGGCGTCGAGGTTCTTCTCCTCGTACGTGGTCGTGAACTTGTCGAGCGTCAGGTTGTAGCCCTTGAGGTCCGTCTGCCGGAACCACCGACCCGGGTTGAACGAGTCGTACGATCCGAGGACGTTCGAGAACGTCTGCCCCTCGACGAGCAGTCGCTGCCCGGTGTAGCTGAAGCCACCGCCGAGACCCACCGCGACGAGCACGCCGACCAGCGCCGCGTGGAAGACGAGGTTGCCGGTCTCGCGCAGGTAGCCGCGCTCCGCGCTCACCGAGTCGCCGAACCGCTCGACGCGGTAGCCGGAGCGCTTCAGGAGCGCCATGGCACGCGTCACGGCGTGGTCGACGGACGGGAGGCTCGTGGCCGCGTCCGTCGCACCGCTCGCGCGGGTGGCGGGTGCGGTCAGGGCGTCGGCGTCCACCGGCACGGACCGGTAGCCCGCCAGGCGGCCGAGTCGCACCGGGGTCCGCGGCGGGCGCGTCCGGAGCGCCTGCCAGTGGTGCTTCGTCCGCGGGACGATGCATCCGATGAGCGAGACGAAGAGCAGCAGGTAGATCGCCGAGAACCACACCGAGGTGTAGGTGTCGAAGACCTGGAGCGCGTCGAGCACCGGGAAGAGCTGCGGGTGGTCCGACTTGTACTGGACCACTCCGTTCGGGTCTGCCGTGCGCTGCGGGACGAGCGAGCCCGGGATCGCCGCGAGAGCGAGCAGCATGAGCAGGAACAGCGCCGTGCGCATGCTCGTCAGCTGCCGCCATGCGAAGCGCAGCGACCCGACGAAGCCGAGCTTCGGCTGGGTCACGCCCCCGTCGTCGCCGGAGGCCGCCGGGGCTGCGCTGTCGACGTGGTCGGACGGACGCATCGGGTCGCCGCCGGAGGTCGTGTCGTCGACGGGCGCCGGACCGGAGTCCGTGCCGGCGGGCGTGGTGTCGTGCTCAGACCGCGGGGACAAAGCTCTGGATCACCGCCCCGACGCTCGACATGACGGCCGACCAGATGCCGGTGACCATGAGCAGACCGATGACGATCAGGATCGCTCCTCCGATGATGTTGACGGTGCGCATGTGGCGCTTCACGGCGCGGATCGCACCGGTCGCCCAGCCCGCACCGAGGGCGACGAGGACGAACGGGATCCCGAGGCCGAGGCAGTACGCGACGCCGAGCCACATGCCCTGCCACGCGCTGCCCGACTGGACGCTGAGCAGGTTGATCGCGGCGAGGGTCGGGCCGAGGCACGGGGTCCAGCCGAGCCCGAACACGATGCCGAGCAGCGGGGCACCGACGAGCCCGGTCGCGGGCGTCCACGACGGCTTGATCGTGCGCTGCAGGAACGTGAACCGACCGACGAACACGAGGCCCATCGCGATCACGACGACGCCGAGCACCTGCGTGATGAGGTCACGCCAGCGGACCAGCCAGAACCCGAGCGCGCCGAACACCGTGGTGTACGCCACGAACACGGCGGTGAAGCCGAGCACGAACAGGAGCACCCCGAGCACGACCCGGCCGCGACGCTGCCCGCCCTCGGCGATGCCGCCGACGTACCCGAGGTAGCCGGGAACCAGGGGCAGCACGCACGGGGACAGGAACGAGACGAGCCCGGCGAGTGCGGCGACGGGGAGCGCCACCAGCATCTGGCCGCTCAGGATCGCGTCGGCGAAGGGATTGCCGGGCACGGGTCAGGACGCCTTGCCGGAGAGCTCGTCGCTGACCAGGGTGTCGAGGATGCTCTTCCCGTCGATCGCGCCGAGGACGCGTGCGGCGACCCGGCCCTGCTTGTCGAGGACGATCGTCGCCGGCACCGCGTTCGGGGCGATCTGGCCGGACAGCGCCAGCTGCACCGTGCCGTCACGGGCGTCGAGCACGGTCGGGTAGTCGACGCCGAAGGTGCGCTCGAACGCCGCCGCCGTCCCTTCCTCGTCACGGACGTTGACGCCGACGAAGGCCACGTCGTCGTCCGCGTGCTCGTCGTGCACCTGGTTGAGGTACTTCGCCTCGGCACGGCACGGCGGGCAGCCGGCGTACCAGAAGTTGAGGACGACGACCTTGCCGCGCAGGGCCTTCGCCGAGACGGTGTCGCCGTCGGTGTCCTTCGTCGTGAAGTCCACCGGGTCCGCCCGCTTGTCCACCGCGACCTCCGTCACCGCGCCGGTGCCGGAGATGTAGTTCTGGGTCGTCCCGCTGCCGTACTGCTCGGACAGCTTGTCGTTCGACGACGAGCACCCGGCGAGCGCCAGGGCTGCGATCACCGCCGTCGCCGCGAGGGTGGCGAACCGGGTCCGGGTGGGCATCAGACTGCTCCTTCGTCGACGGCGGACACGCGCAGGGACTGCGCCGGGTCCGCGTACCCGACCTCGGTGAAGCGACCGGACGAGGTGGCGGGCACACGCTCGAGGGTCGTGATGCTGGAGAGGTCGCACCGTCGCTTGCGCGGGTCGTGCCAGAGCGGCTCCCCCGCGAGCTTGCGGTGCACGGTCCAGATGGGCAGCTGGTGGCTGACGAGGACGACGTCGCCGCCGTCCGTGCTCTCCCACGCCGACGTGACCGCGGCGAGCATCCGGGACGCGATGGACTCGTACGCCTCGCCCCAGCTCGGGCGGAACGGGTTCGCGATCCACGGCCACTCGGTCGGGCGGCCCACCGAGCGCTTGGTGAAGCCGGGCCGCTGCCCCTCGTAGCGGTTGGTCGGCTCGATGAGTCGTTCGTCGAGCGTGACGTCGAGCCCGTACGCGGCAGCCCACGGTGCGGCGGACTCCTGCGTGCGCTGGAGCGGCGAGGCGACGATCCGGCGGACGTCGACCCCGGCGTCGTGCCACGCGGTCGCCGAGGCGGCGGCCATCCGGGTGCCGAGCTCGCTCAGGCCGAAGCCGGGCAGTCGGCCGTAGAGCACTCGCCCCGGGTTGTGGACCTCGCCGTGCCGGACGAGGTGGATCCGTGTCGCGGGCATGGGTTCCAGTGTAGGTCGCTCCACCGACCTCACCCGCCCCACAGCGGATCCACGGCATGTGCGACCGTTCAGCCCCGCCGTCAGTCGAGACGACCGGTCAGCCTGCCGTGCAGGGCGACGGAGCCGGTGTTCAGGTTCACCACCTCGACGGTCGAGCCGTGCCGCGCGTACCGCTGCTCGACGCCATCGAGCGCCGCGACCGTGCTCGCGTCGAAGACGTGGGCGTCGGACATGTCGACGACGACGTGCTGCGGGTCCTCGGCGTAGGAGAAGCGGGTGACGAGGTCGTTGGACGAGGCGAAGAACAGCGCACCGCGGACCCGGTAGCGCACCGTGTGCTCGTCGACCGGCTCGCGCACGACCGAGACGACGTGGGCTGCCCGCCGGGCGAAGACGAGCGCGGCCACCACGACGCCCACGATCACCCCGGTGGCGAGGTTGTCGGTCGCGACGACGACCACGACGGTGATCACCATGACCGCGGTCTCGCCGAGCGGCATCCGGCCGAGGGTGCGCGGTCGGACGCTGTGCCAGTCGAAGGTCGCGACGCACACCATCAGCATGACGGCGGTCAGGGCGGCCATCGGGATCTGGGCGACCAGGTCGTGGAGCACGATCGTCAGCACCAGCACCGAGGCACCCGCCGCGAAGGTCGACACCCGTGTCCGCGCCCCCGCGGTCTTCACGTTGATGACGGTCTGCCCGATCATCGCGCACCCGCCGGTCCCCCCGAAGAAGGCCGAGGCGACGTTCGCGATCCCCTGGCCCCACGACTCGCGCCACGCGCTCGACCGGGTCTCGGTGAGCGAGTCCACGAGCTGCGCGGTGAGGAGCGTCTCGATGAGCCCGACGATTGCGACGCCGAACGCGTACGGTGCGACGATCTGCAGGGTCTCGAGGGACAGGGGCACGGTGATGCCGCCGAAGCCGGGCAGCGCGGTGGGCAGGGACCCCTCGTCGCCGACGGTCGGGACCGCGACCCCGAAGACGATCGTGATCGTGGTGACCACGACGACCGCGATCAGCGGCGCGGGGACGGCCCTGGTCAGGAACGGGAAGCCGATGATGATGCCCACGCCGAGCGCGGTGAGCGGCCACACCACGAACGGGACGTCGGGTCCGAGCAGGTTCGGCAGCTGCGCGGTGAAGATGAGGATGGCCAGGGCGTTGACGAAGGCGACGTTGACGCTGCGCGGGATGAACCGCATGAGCCGGGCCACGCCGAGGAACCCGAGCACGACCTGGAACACGCCGCCGAGCACCACGGCGGGGACGAGGTAGGCGACGCCGTGGTCGCGGACGAGCGGTGCGATGACGAGTGCGACGGAGCCCGCCGCCGCGGAGATCATCGCCGGGCGGCCGCCCACGATCGAGATCACGACCGCGATCACCACGCTCGAGAACAGCCCGACGGCCGGATCGACGCCGGCCACGACCGAGAACGAGATCGCTTCGGGGATGAGGGCGAGCGCGGTGACGACACCGGCGAGGACCTCGCGCGTGAGCAGGCGGGGTGACCGGAGTGCACTGAGGACGCTGGGTGCCGCGGGGGCGTGGGGTGCGATGGACATCGTCCGTAACCCTACCCTGACGTGAGGGTAGGGTTGCCGCAGGGACCCGGGGACAGCCCGGAGGAAGGTCTGCGAGCATGACGTCCGTGAGCACCATCGAGCCAGGCGACGCGACCGAGAGCGCCGACACCATGCACATCGGCGAGCTCGCCGAGCGCGCCGGCATGTCCCTCCGCACCATCCGTCACTACGACGAGGTCGGCCTGCTCGTGCCCAGTGGACGGACCACCGGCGGGTTCCGCGTCTACACGGTCGGGGACCTCGAACGACTGCTCGTGATCCGACGCATGAAGCCACTCGGCTTCACGCTCGACGAGATGGCGGAACTCCTGCGCGTGGTCGACGCGCTCGCCACGGCCGACCCGGAGGGCCGCCCGGCCCTCGCCGCCCGTCTCGACGGGTACCTCGACGACGCCCGCGCCCGGCATGCGAAGCTCGTGGAACGCGCGGGCATGGCCGAGGAGTTCATCGGCACACTCGGCACCCTGCGCGCCTCGCTCCCCTAGCGGCGTCGACCGACCTGGAGCTCGCCGTTCCGGACCAACCTCGCGCGCTCCTGCCGCGCCACCCGCCACTCCTCCTGACGACGCAGCAGTTCGTCGTGCTCCCAGATGAGCCGCCGGGCCTTCCACGGGCGGAACCGGTAGCGCCGGCGGACGCGTTGCCGCCACTCTTCCTGCCGTCGCTCGATCAGGGCCAGTACCGGGTCGTCAGCCGTCATCGTCATCCCTTCCCGTGATGAGTCCCAGCACCAGCGTGCCGAACACCGAGTCGTCACCGCGAAGACTCTGCATGTCGTACATCGCGTTGGGACCGACACTGCCGACCTCGGCGCGGCCGACATCGCCGTCGCAGACCTGGTCGACCGTCCACACGAACCGCGCCCAGGCCCGGTCGCGTTCCTCCCGCGCCACGTCCCGCCGCCACCGCAGCACGGCCCACAGCCCGCCGACCAGTCCGCCGACCAGCGTCAGCGCCGACCCGACCGCCGCGGCCACCACCGCCGCCACCGCGGCGGGTGGCCAGGCCGCGAGTCCCACTCCCGTCGCCGTCATCCCGGGCCCCCCCCCGGCCCGCGGCCCCACCACCCCGACCGCCGGCCGGAGCCGCCCCACCCCCCGCCCACGAGCCCCCGACCCGCCCCCTCCCCGCACCCCGGCCCGCCCCCCCCCCGCCCCCGCCCCGCGCCCCCGCCAGCCGGCCCCACCACCCGCCGCCCACCCCCCCGACCCGCGCCGGCGCCGCCCCGCCCGCCGCGGCCCCCACCGCCGCCACCGCGGCGGGTGGCCAGGCCGCGAGTCCCACTCCCGTCGCCGTCATCCGGGACCCCCTCTCGACTCGCGACCCGACCACGCAGACGACGGTACGGATCCGCCGAACCCGACCCGGGCCTCCCGGCCGTGTCTGTGGAGACGACCCACGAAAGCGGCCCCTGTGGAGGAGGCCGTAGACTCGACGACCGTGATCGAACGCACCCGCATCGCCGACCTCGCCGCCCTCCCCGACGGCCCCGTTGCCGTCGCCGGCTGGGTGGAGACCGTCCGCGACCAGAAGAAGGTCCAGTTCGTCGTGCTCCGCGACGAGACCGGCGCCGCCCAGCTCGTCAACCCGGCGACGCGCGAGGCCGAGGACGGTGACGACGACGCCCAGGCACGGCTCACCATCACGAACGACATCTCCGGGCTCGCCCACGGCACCTTCGTGCACGTCCGCGGGACGCTGAAGCACGACGAGCGCGTGAAGCTCGGCGGGCTCGAGGTGAAGGTCGGCTCGCTCGAGGTCGTCAGCGCCGCGAAGCCGGAGACGCCCATCGCGGACGACTCGTCGCTCGACAAGCGCCTCGACTGGCGCTTCCTCGACCTGCGCAACCGCAAGCAGAACCTGATCTTCCGCATCCAGACCACGATGGAGCACGCGTTCCGCACCTACTGGGTCGAGCGCGACTACATCGAGATCCACACCCCGAAGCTCATGGCGTCGGCGTCCGAGTCGCGCGCCGAGCTCTTCCAGCTCGAGTACTTCGAGACGACCGCCTACCTGGCGCAGTCGCCGCAGAACTTCAAGCAGATGGCGCAGCCCGCCGGCTTCGGCGCGGTGTTCGAGATCGCGGACGCCTTCCGCGCGGACCCGTCGTTCACCAGCCGCCACGCCACCGAGTTCACGAGCGTCGACGCCGAGATCTCGTGGGTCGAGTCGCACCACGACGTGATGGCGATGCACGAGGAGCTCCTCGTCGCGGGCTTCACCGCCGTCAAGGAGAAGTACGGCGAGGAGATCGAGGAGGTCTTCGGCTTCGAGTTCGTCGTGCCGACCGCCCCGTTCCCCCGCGTGACGCTCGCCGAGGCCCGGAAGATCGTCGCCGACAGCGGACACGACGTCGTGCGGGCGGACGGCGACCTCGACCCCGAGGGCGAGCGCCGCGTGAGCGCGTGGGCGAAGGAGACGCACGGCTCCGAGTTCGTGTTCGTGACCGACTACGACGCCACGATCCGGCCGTACTACCACATGCGGCACGCCGACGACCCGACGCTGACGAACAGCTACGACCTGCTGTTCAACGGCGCGGAGATCTCGACGGGCGCCCAGCGCGAGCACCGTGTGGAGACCCTCGAGGCGCAGGCCGTCGAGAAGGGTCTCGACCCGGAGGAGCTCGGCTGGTACCTCGACTTCTTCCGGTACGGCGTCCCGCCGCACGGCGGGTTCGGCATGGGCCTGGCGCGCGTGCTCATGCTCGCGCTGCACGAGCCGTCGATCCGCGAGGTCACGTACCTGTTCCGCGGCCCGACGCGCCTGACCCCGTAGACAGCGGGCGCGGCGCGACCTGCCGTCGCACAACAGGAAGCGGCTCGAACCGGGGAATCCCGTGGTTCGAGCCGCTTTCCGTTGTGCGGAGCGCGCAGCGGCGCAGCGGCGCAGCGCGGCCGTCGCAGCCCGAGGCCGCCGGCCGGGAGGCGCGCCTCACCCCTCCCAGTCGATGGCGGCCCGCCCCGTGACGAGTTCGCGGATCTGCGCGGCCGCAGCCTGGTGCTCCGGGTGGAACTGGTACTCGTCGAGCCCGGCGAGGTCGTCGAACGTCGCGACCACCGCGACGTCCTGGTTCTTCCCCGGGAAGGCGACGTTCTCGACCACCTCGAGCGAGCGGATCGACCCGATCGTGCCGACGAGGCCGGTCAGCAGCTCGCGGATGCGCGTGGTGACCTCCACGCGGTCGAGGTCCTCGCGGACGGTCCAGGAGACGACGTGGTGGATCATGCGCGGGCCTCCGCCTGCTCGAGGGCACGACGGAGCCGGTCGGCGTCGACGTGCCAGTTGCTGTGGACCCGGCCGTCGACGAGCACGACCGGGATGTCCTCGGCGTACTCCTCGCGCAGCGCGTCGTCGTCGAGGATCGACCGCTCCTCGAGGGTCGCGCCGGGGTGCGCCGCCACGACCTGCTCGACGACCGGTCGGGCGTCGTCGCAGAGGTGGCAGCCGGGCTTCGTCAGGAACGTCACGGCGGGCATGGCTCCATTATGACCACTCCGGGGAACACGAAAGCCCCGGCGGACCGGGGCTTCGGGTGCAAGTACTGGACTTGGCGCTTACTTCTTGTTGCGACGCTGGTGACGCGTCTTGCGAAGGAGCTTGCGGTGCTTCTTCTTCGCCATGCGCTTGCGACGCTTCTTGATGACAGAACCCATAGTGGACCTCGCTCGGAACGATGCTGATGTGTGGACACCGGGCCCGAAGAGACCGCGGAAAATCAACCCGGCCGAGTCTAGCGGAGCGCAGCGGTCCTGTCGAACGAGCCGCTCAGCCGACGTCGGCAATGCCGCCGCGCAGGAGCTCGGCGACCGCCGACTCGGGCACGCGGAACGAGCGGCCGAACCGGATCGCGGGGAGCTCGCCGGCGTGGACCATGCGGTAGACCGTCATCTTCGAGACGCGCATCATCTCGGCGACCTCAGCGACGGTGAGGAAGCGCACGTCGTCGAAACTGCCGGTCATGGTCCGCCTTCGGGTGGCCGTGCGCGCACGGGGTGGGCGCACGGATCGGTGTGACCTGTGTGGTCAGGGGTAACTGTAGGGGCGCGTGGGACCGCGTGTCCAGGAGACTCCGAGCGGACGCACGACCGGGTGCGTCAGTCGTCCTCGCCCTTGCGCGTGAAGCGCTTGCGGCTCCGGTCGACGACACGCTCCCAGCCCTGCTGCGCGCCCGTGAACGCCGCGGTCGCGCGGTGCGACGCCTCGGCCATCACCCGTCCGAGCTCGGTCCCGACCTCGACCCCGGACCGGCTCGGCGTGCCCGTCCGGCGGAACGACACCGGCTGGCCGTCGAGCGTCCAGGACGTCGTCGCCGGGGTGCCGTCGGCGTCGACGGCGCCGGTGAACGGCACGACCCACTCCTCGAGCCGCACGAGCGGTTCCGGGTCGAGGCGGTAGAAGCGGTGCTGCCCCTCCTCGCGACTCGACACCAACCCGTGGTCGCGCAGGACCCGGAGGTGCTTGGACACGGTCGGCTGGCTGACGCCGATCTTCGCCACGAGCTGGCCGACGCTGAGCTCCCCGCCCGTCGCGTCCGACCCGTACGCCGTGAGCAGGGCGCCGAGCAGCTCCCGCCGGGTCGGGTCCGCCACGACGGTGAAGATGTCGGCCATGCGGCAAGGCTAGCCGCGCCGTCACGGATGTACCATGACCGCTGTCCGACGCCCATGTCCCCGGAGGCATACGATGCTCGACCGCACCGAGGCGCTCCCGCCGCAGGTGAGCGACTCCCGGCGGCAGGCAGGCCGGATCGCCGCCGTCCTCCGGTCGTCGCCGTCGCGGCTCGCGATCCTGGTCTTCGTCGCGCTGATCCTCGTCTTCACCGTGCTGTTCATGACCCCGCTGGCCTCGGCGGACGGCACCACGACGCACTTCGCGGACGCCCTCTTCACCGCGGCGTCGGTCGTGTGCGTCACCGGACTCGCGACGGTCGACATGGCCACGCACTGGTCCGTGTTCGGCAAGGTCCTCATCGTGGTCGGGACGCAGATCGGCGCGGTCGGCGTGCTGACCTTCGCGTCCATCCTCGGGCTCGTCGTCACGCGGCGGCTCGGCCTGCGCGCGAAGCTCATCGCCGCGGGCGACTCGAACCCGCTCCGCACGCACAGCGGCGCGGTGCCCGAGGGACAGGCCGTCCGCCTCGGCGAGGTCGGCACCCTGCTCCTGACCGTCGCCGTGAGCACCCTGACCATCGAGGCCGCCGTCGGCCTGCTCCTCCTGCCGTCGGTGCTCGTCGCGGGCTACCCATTCTGGACGGCGGTCGGCGACTCCTTCTACTACGCCGCGATGGCGTTCACGAACACGGGCTTCTCGCCGAACGCCGAGGGGCTGGCCCCGTTCGCGAACGACTACTGGTTCCTCACCCTGCTCATGGTGGCGGTCTTCGCCGGGTCCATCGGGTTCCCGGTGATCCGGGCGCTGACCAAGCAGTTCCGCACCCCGCGACGCTGGCCCATCCACGTCAAGCTGACGCTCACCACGAGCGCCGTGCTGCTCGCCCTCGGCGCCGTGGTCTACACCGCGCTCGAGGCGTCGAACCCCCGGACCCTCGGCGACGCGGGAGCGGGGCACACGGCGTTCCAGGCGCTCTTCTTCTCGATGATGACCCGGTCGGGCGGCTTCGCGACGATCGACGTCGAGCAGATGCACGGCGCGAGCCTGCTCGTGACCGACATGCTCATGTTCATCGGCGGCGGATCGGCGTCGACGGCGGGCGGCATCAAGGTGACGACCCTCGCCGTGCTGTTCCTCGCCGCCGTCGCCGAGGCCCGCGGACGCCGGAGCATGGAGGCGTTCGGGCGCCGGATCCCGAGCGACGTGCTCCGCGTGGCCGTGGCCGTCGTGCTCTGGGGCGCGACCATCGTCGCCGTCATGACGATCGTGCTGCTGCAGATCACGGGCGACTCGCTCGACCAGGTGCTCTTCGAGGTCATCTCGGCCTTCGCCACCTGCGGACTGAGCTCCGGCATCTCCGCCGAGCTGCCGGAGGCCGGCAAGTACGTGCTCGCGGCCACGATGTTCCTGGGCCGGGTCGGTACAGTGACGATCGCCGCCGCGCTCGCCGCCAGTCAGAGCCGGCAGTTGTTCCGTCGTCCCGAGGAGAGGCCGATCGTTGGCTGACCGCCGTCCCCGCAGTGCACCCCACCCCGCCACCGGAGCCGTGAGCCACGACGCGCCCGTGCTCGTCCTCGGCCTCGGCCGGTTCGGCGCCGCGACCGCCGGGCAGCTCGAGCGCCAGCACCGCGAGGTGCTCGTCGTCGACACCGACGCGGGGCTCGTGCAGAAGTGGTCGGACCGGGTCACCCACGCGGTGCAGGCGGACGCGACCGACATCGACGCCCTCCGGCAGATCGGCGCGCAGGACTTCGCCATCGCCGTCGTCGCGGTCGGCTCGCACCTCGAGTCGAGCGTTCTCATCACGTCGAACCTCGTCGACCTCGGCATCCCGCAGATCTGGGCGAAGGCCGTCAGCCGCTCGCACGGCACGATCCTGTCGCGGATCGGGGCGAACCACGTCGTCTACCCCGAGCGCGAGGCCGGCGAGCGGACCGCGCACCTCGTGTCCGGTCGGATGCTCGACTTCATCGAGTTCGACGACGACTTCGCCGTGGTGAAGATGTTCCCGCCGCGCGCCGTGCGCGGGAAGGACCTCGCCACGACCGTCATCCGCACGCGGCACGGGCTCACCGTGCTCGGCATCAAGTCACCGGGTCGCGCCTTCGTGCCGGCGACGCCGGAGAGCGTCATCGGCGAGGACGACGTCATCATCGTCTCGGGGACCGAGACGGACCTCGAGCGGTTCGCGGCGCTCGAGTAGCGACCGCGAACGCACGGGCGGACGGACGGGAGGCGCGGTGCGGGCCCGCACCGCGCCTCCCGTCGGTCGGTCACCGCGGCCGTCAGGACGCGGCGATCTCCTCGGCACGCGCGATCGCCGCGTGCGACGCGCGCGTGAAGGTGCCGGCCAGGTCGGCGTCCTGCAGGACGGCGATCGCCCGCTCGGTGGTGCCCTTCGGGCTGGTCACCGCGCGTCGGAGGTCGGCGGGCTCGCGTCCCGACGCGGCGAGGAGCTCGACCGCGCCCCGCAGCGTGCCCTGGACCATGACCGCCGCCTGCTCCGGCGTGAAGCCGAGGCCCTCGGCGGCCTGCTGCCACTGCTCGACGAGCAGGAAGACGTAGGCCGGGCCGGAACCCGACACGGCGGAGAGGGCGTCCAGTCGCGCCTCGGGCACCTCGATGACCCGTCCTGAGGCGGTGAAGACGGACGAGGCGAGGGCGACCGCTCCGGCGTCGGCGGTCGAGCCCGCGCTGATGCCGGTGACGCCGTGCCCGACGCCGATCGGGGTGTTCGGCAGGGCCCGGACCACGCGCACGCCGGCGGGCAGGCGGGCCTCCATCGACGCGGTGGTGGTGCCGACCGCGACGCTGACCACCACGGCGCCCGGGTGCAGGGACGCGGCGACCTCGTCGAGGACCTCGCCGACCAGGTACGGCTTGACGCCGAGCACGACGAGTCCGGCGTCGCGGACCGCCGCCCGGTTCGCATCGGGGTCGGTCTCCGTGGCCGCGGCGTCCAGCCCACGACCGCGCCAGGCCGCCGCGGAGCCCTCGGACCGGGTGGTGAGCGTCACGGTCGCGGGGTCGAGGCCGGCCGCGAGGAGACCGTCGAGGACACTGCCGGACATCGACCCGACGCCGAGCATGGCGGTGCGGGGCAGTTCGATCGTCATGCTCCCGACCCTATCCACCGCCCGCGCCTAGGATCGGTGCCGTGAGCGCATCAGGAGGCACGCGGGCGATCTTCGCCGCACTGGCCGCGAACATCGGCATCGCGATCGTGAAGTTCGTCGCGGCGGCGATCAGCGGGTCGGCGGCGATGCTGGCCGAGGGCGTGCACTCCCTCGCCGACTCGGTGAACCAGCTCCTGCTCCTGCTCGGCGGGCGCCGTGCGCGCCGTGCCGCGGACGAGGAGCACCCGTTCGGCCACGGTCGCGAGCGCTACGTGTACGCCTTCGTCGTCTCGATCATCCTGTTCAGCATCGGTGGGGTCTTCTCGCTGTACGAGGGCATCGAGAAGCTCCGCGAGCCGCACCCGCTGACGAACTGGTGGCTCCCGGTCGCCGTGCTCGTGATCGCGATCGGGCTCGAGGGCTTCTCGCTCCGCACCGCCCTGCGCGAGGCGCGACCGCAGAAGGGCTCCCAGTCGTGGGTGCAGTTCGTGCGTCGCGCGAAGGCTCCCGAGCTCCCCGTCGTCATGCTCGAGGACACCGCTGCGCTGACCGGCCTGGTGTTCGCGCTGCTCGGCGTCGGCCTGACCGTCGTCACCGGCGACGGCGTGTTCGACGCGATCGGCACGATCCTCATCGCCCTGCTGCTCATCGCCGTGGCCGTCGTGCTCGGCATCGAGACGAAGAGCCTGCTCGTCGGCGAGGGTGCGACCGCGGCCGACGTCGAGCGGATCAAGGCCGCCGTGCTCGACGGGCCCGAGGTCGACTCGATCGTGCACCTGAAGACCCTGTACCTCGGACCCGACGAGCTGATGGTGGGCATGAAGGTGGCCGTCGACGGCGACCGGCGGCTCGGCGACGTGGCGGCCGGGATCGACACCGTGGAGCAGCGGGTCCGGGAGGCGGTGCCGATCGCCCGCGTCATCTACATCGAGCCCGACGTGCTCCGGACCGGGCCCCGGCCACCGACCGAGGCGATCGTCATCCGCGCGGCCGACTGAGGGCTCGGCGCCGGTCTGTCGGCGCCGCTCGCGCCGGCGCCGCTCGCGTCAGCGGCGCTCGCGGAAGAACGCGTCGAGCAGGTCGGCGCACGCCTGCTCCCGGACCCCCGCCACGACCTCGGCGCGGTGGGGCAGGCGGCGGTCCCGCGCGATGTCGTACAGGCTGCCGCTGGCGCCCGCCTTCGGGTCCCAGGCACCGAAGACGATCCGCGGGACCCGTGCGGCCAGGGCGGCGCCCGCGCACATCAGGCACGGCTCGAGCGTGACGACCAGGGTGTGCTCCGCCAGGTGCCGGTCCCCCGTGACCGCCGCAGCGGCGCGGAGCGCGAGCACCTCGGCGTGCGCGGTTGGATCCTGGCGAGCTTCGCGCTCGTTCCGCCCCACGGCGACGACCGCACCCGAGGCGTCGACGACGACGGCACCGACCGGCACGTCACCGGTCACCAGGCACGCGCGGGCCTCGTCGAGCGCGCGGTCCATCGCGGCGGTCCAGGGGCGGGCGGCTGGGTGTTCCACGCGTCGATCCTGCCCCATCGGCACGGTACGCTCGACTCCATGCGAGTCCACGTCGCCGACCACCCGCTCATCACCCACAAGCTCTCGGTGCTCCGCGACCGGACCACACCCTCCCCGACCTTCCGGGCCCTCACCGAGGAGCTCGTCACGCTCCTCGCGTACGAGGCGACGCGGAACGTCCGGGTGACGGCCACGCCGATCGACACCCCGGTCGCGCACACGATGGGCGTCTCGATCGCGAAGCCCCGCCCGCTCGTCGTCCCGATCCTCCGCGCCGGCCTCGGCATGCTCGAGGGCATGGTCAAGCTCGTCCCGACCGCCGAGGTCGGGTTCCTCGGCATGGCGCGCAACGAGGAGACGCTCGAGCCGCAGACGTACGCGGAGCGGCTGCCCGACGACCTGTCCGGCCGCCAGTGCTTCGTCCTCGACCCGATGCTCGCGACCGGCGGCACGCTCGCCGCGGCGATCGACTTCCTGTTCGACCGCGGTGCCGAGGAGGTCACGTGCGTGTGCATCCTGGGCGCCCCCGAGGGCCTCGCGATGGTGGAGCAGGCCGTCGGCGACCGCAACGTGTCGATCGTCCTCGGCGCGCTCGACGAGAAGCTCGACGAGAACGGCTACATCGTCCCCGGTCTCGGCGACGCCGGCGACCGCCTCTACGGCCTGGCCGAGTAGCAACGCTCCCCATCGCTCCCCTCGACGCCGTGGTCCCGCGCTCGCCCGCGCCGAGACGACGGCGTCGTCGCGCGCGGCCTGTCCACTCCGCCGCCACCGTCCGGTCGGACGGTTGACACCGCGTTGGTATACCGCCGATACTCGTCGCATGACTGCAACCGTGCCCACCCGAGTCCTCTGCGAGGCCCTGGGGACCGCCGGCACGATGATGCCGGCGACGGCGGTCATGCGTTGTCGAATGTGTGCCTGATCGGTACCCGTTCCAGCCGGATCCCCCGCGACACCACCCCGGTCGCGAGCGTGTGATCCCCGGGTGACGCCACCTCGTCGACGCGCAGGCATCGCGTCCGACGTGCCGGTCACCCTCCCGGAGGCCCCGGTCCACCGCAGGACCGCAGGGCGACACGGCGATCAGCCGTACCCGGACCGACGCATTCGACACCGCCGCGTTGCACCGCACCGCGACCACCCGCCCGGAGAACCACCATGTCGCTCACCATCGCCCAGCCCCGCACCACGCTCCGCACCGCCCCCGCTGCGCCGACCGACCTCGGCACGGTGACGCCGATCCGGGCACGACGGCAGCCGGTGGCCCCGCCGGTGCCGACCGGGGTCCCGACCAGCCCGGTCGTCGCGCCGCAGCGGAACCGCGCGCTGCCCGAGGGCACCGAGGCCCGCGGCTTCGCGCTCTACGTGGGCATCGACGAGGCAGCGGCCGCGGCCGCCGGCACGACCCTCGCGGCCGTGGTCGAGCAGCTCAAGGCACTGACGGCACAGCTCGTCCCCTCGTCGGAGACGTACGCGGCCGTCGCGGTCGCCGCCGAGGGCTCCGGGGGCCGTGACGTCGACGTCGTCCGCCTCGCCCTGCAGGACCGGTCCGCGGTCGCCGCTCGGAAGCAGGCGGAGAAGCCCGAGCCCGAGGAGACCGGTGTCGTGATCGACATCTCGCGCAAGCGCGTGACCCTCGACGGTGAGGCCGCTCCCCTGACGTACAAGGAGTTCGAGCTGCTGCAGTTCCTCGTGCTGCGCGAGGGGCAGACGGTCGACCGTGCCGCCATCATCGACGGCCTGTGGTCCGACGACGAGGACGAGACCCCGAACGAGCGCACCATCGACGTGCACGTGCGACGGCTGCGGTCGAAGCTCGGTGCGTTCGAGGAGATCGTGCGCACGGTCCGGGGCGTCGGGTACCGCTTCGACCGCCACGCGGACGTCGCCGTGCGGTACGCGTCCACCCCGTCGCCCGACCTCTTCTGACCCGCTGAGCAGACGGTCAGCGAACTCGCAGCGACCGGATCGAGGACACGCTGGCGCACCGTTACCGCGTCGTTATACAGTCGTCCCTGCAGGCAGTGTTTGCTGTGGCACCGCCTGCGGAATGTGATTGCAGGACACTCTTGGTGCAAGGGAAGAGGCCGGTCGCCCAGAAGGCGACCGGCCTCTGTCGTTCCCGACCGCGCCCTCGTGTCCCCCACGGGCGGTCCACGCTCCGCGCGGTGTCCCCGCCCGTCGGTAGTGTGGCTGGACCGCACGACCGAGAGGGACGACGACCGTGGACGACGCACGCCGCAGCGACAAGGCGACCGCCGTCGCGGCCTGGGAGGCACTCTTCCGCGCGCAGGTGACCGTGATGCGCGCACTCAACGCCGACTTCCCGGGCGGTGAGATCTCCTTCAACGAGTACGACGTGTGCTTCAACCTGTCGACGCAGCCCGGCCGACGCTGCCGGATGCGCGACCTCACCGGTCACCTGCTGCTCACCCAGCCGAGCGTGAGCCGTCTGGTCGAGCGACTCGCCTCGCGCGGGATCGTCGAGAAGCAGCCCGACCCGAACGACGCACGCGGCGTCGTGGTCGCCCTCACGGCCCACGGCTTCGACGTCTACCGCTCGGTAGCGGTGCAGCACGCCCGGACCATCGCGGACCAGGTCGGTGCCGGACTCGACGACGACGAGCTCCGCACGCTCACCGAGCTCTGCACCAAGCTCCGCGTGGCGGCCGGGGGTCCCGACCGCGACCGCCGTCCGCGCGCCGTCGAGGCAGTGTCGGCATGACCGGCGCGATCGTCTGGCTCCGCGAGGACCTCCGTCTCGCCGACAACCCGGCACTCCGAGCCGCGATCGACCACGGCGGCCCCGTGACCGTCGTCGTCGTGCTCGACGAGGAGTCTCCGGGCATCCGGCCGGTCGGTGGCGCCAGCCGGTGGTGGCTGCACCACTCCCTCGCCGCGCTGGACGCGGAGCTGCGCGACCGACACTCCCGGCTCGTACTGCGCCGAGGTCCGGCCGCGCGGGTCATCCCCGAGCTCGTCGCCCAGGCCGGCGCCGACGCCGTGTACTGGAACCGGCGCTACGGCAAGGTCGAGCGCGACCTCGACGCGGGCATCAAGAGCGCCCTGACCGACGACGGCACCGAGGCCCACAGCTTCGCGGCGAACCTGCTCTGGGAGCCGTGGACGGTCATGACGGGCCAGGGCGAACCCTTCAAGGTCTTCTCGCCGTTCTGGCGGGCCGCGCAGGCGATGCCCGAACCGCGGCACCCGCTGCCGAAGCCGCGCGACCTGCCCGCCCCGGCCGATGTCGCGTCCGACGACCTCGACGACTGGGCGCTCCTGCCGACGAAGCCGGACTGGGCCGGCGGGCTGCGCGACGCCTGGGAGCCCGGCGAGGCCGGCGCGCACCGGAAGCTCGAGCAGTTCGTCCACGACGCGCTCGAGGACTACGACCAGCGCGACGAACCCGCCATGGCGGCGACGAGCGACCTCTCCCCGCACCTCCGGTGGGGCGAGGTCAGTCCGTACCAGGTGTGGCACCGCCTGCACGGCGAGCTCGAGCCCGCCCAGCGGCGGCAGGCCCCGGCGTTCCTCCGGCAGCTCGCGTGGCGCGAGTTCAACTGGAACGAGTACTTCCACTGTGACGACATCGCGACGGTCAACGTGCGCCGCGAGTTCGACGCCTTCCCCTGGCGCGACGTGGACGAGGACGAGCTCGACCGCTGGCGGCACGGCCGCACCGGCTTCGACCTGGTGGACGCGGGCATGCGCGAGCTGTGGTCCTCCGGCGCGATGCACAACCGCGTCCGGCTGGCCGCGGCGAGCTTCCTCGTCAAGAACCTGCTCGTGGACTGGCGCATCGGCGAGCAGTGGTTCTGGGACACCCTGGTGGACGCGGACCCCGCGAACAACGCCGGCAACTGGCAGTGGGTGGCCGGATCGGGCTTCGACGCCGCACCGTACTTCCGCGTGTTCAACCCCGACCGCCAGCTCGAGCGCTTCGACCCGCACCGCGAGTACGTGCGGCGATGGGTGCCGGCGGACGAGGACCGACCGGAGCCCATGGTCGACCTGAAGGCCACCCGGCAGCGCGCCCTCGACGCCTACGCCGAGATGCGCCGGACGTGACGGTCTCCCCCGCGGTCCTCGCGGTCATCGACGCGCGGTTCCGTTCCCGGGTCGAGGACGGCACCACGCCGAGCAGCGTGTGGGGTGTCCTCGACCGGAGCGGCCTGATCGCGTCCGGAGGCCACGGCGACCGCGGCGACGGTCGGGCGCCGGACGCGGACACGGTCTACCGCATCGCCTCGTGCACGAAGAGCTTCACCGCGGCCACCCTGCTGACGCTCGTCGCCGAGGGACGGGTCGACCTCGACAGCCCCGTGACCGACGCGGTCCCGGCGTTCGCGGCCGTCACGCTGCCCTCCCCCGACGCGCCCGTCCCGACCCTGCGGATGCTGCTGACGATGTCCGGCGGCCTGCCGACGGACGACCCCTGGGCGGACCGGCAGGAGTCGATCACGGACGACGACCTCGACGCGGTGCTCCGCGGCGGGTTGCTCTTCGACTCCGTCCCGGGCACGCGCTTCGCCTACTCGAACACGGGCTACGCGCTGATCGGGCGAGCGATCGCCCACGCCGTCGGCGTCCCGTACGCGCGGGCGGTGACCGAGCGGGTGCTGACGCCGCTCGGGCTCGACGCCACCGTGTTCAGCGCCGCCGAGGCACACGGGTACGTCGTGACGGGCCAGCGGGACGATGACGGTTCCTGGACCCCGCAGCCGATGACCGGCCCGGGCGCGTTCTCGGCGATCGGCGGCCTGTTCTCGACGGTCCGAGACCTCGCCCGCTGGGCCCGGCACCTGGCGTCCGCGTCCGGTGCCGACCCCGAACCCGGCCCGGTGACACCGGCGGACCGCCGCGCGGCGCAGCAGGCCCTGCGGGTCGTCCCGCCGTCGGTCGTCCCCGCCGCGCGCCGAGCGACCGCGTACGGCTTCGGGCTGTTCGTCGAGCAGGACCCGCGGTACGGCGAGATCGTGTCGCACTCCGGCGGCTACCCCGGCTTCTCCGCGCACATGCGGTGGTCGGTCGAGCACGGTCTCGGCGTCGTGGCGTTCGAGAACGCGACGCAGGCGAAGGTGTCCGCACCCGCGGAGCAGGCGCTCGACGAGCTCCTCGCGGACCTGCCGATGGACGTCGACGTCGACACCGCGAGGGTGCAGCGGGCGGCAGCGGTCCCGGGGGTGCGCCGCACGGTCGACGCCGTGCGGGCGGCTCGCGAGGCGGTCTCGGCGCTGCTGCGCGGGTGGGCCGCCGACGACGTGGACGACGCGACGGTCGCCGCCCTCGGTGCCGCGGTCTGCACCCCGAACGTCCCGATGGACCGCCCGTGGGCGGCTCGCCGTCGTGCGCTGCTCGAGGCCGTGCGGACCGTCGGGGCCGACCTCGACGCCGCGCCGCTCGAGGAGCGCTCGACGGTCCCGTCGCAGCTCCGGTGGTGGCTCCCCGGCACCGCGGGACGACTCCGGGTCGACATCCGCCTCGCCCCGCTCGCCGCCGGGCGCGTGCAGACCCTGCTGGTGACGGCCGAACCCACCGAACGGTAGCCGCAGGACGAGCAGTGACACCCGACGACGAGCGGTGACACCGGACGGCGAGCGCCGCTAGACCGGCGGGCGCGCCCCGACCACCCCGAGCGCGAGGGACGCGACGCGGACGCCCTCGCGGGCGGCGGACGCCACGCGGACGCGGTCCGTCGCCCAGGCGCGGAGGAACCCCGCGGCGAAGGCGTCCCCCGCCCCCGTGGTGTCGACGACCGTCGTGGCCGGCGCGGTGACGCGCAGCGGAGCCCGACCCCGTCGGCCGACCAGTGCGCCGTCGGCCCCGGTCGTCACGACCACGAGCGGCACCGCCTCGGTGAGCCGGCGCAGGGCCTCCGGCAGGTCCTCGGCCCCGCCCAGGGCGCGCGCCTCGGCGGCATTCGGGAACAGGACGTCCACACCCGTCAGCGCGGACAGCACGTCCTCGGCGCCGACCGCGCGCACGACGGCCGTCGAGGACGGGTCCAGCGAGACGCGTGCCCCTCCCGATCGCGCGCGTGCGACGAGTCCGGCGATGCGCGCCGGACCGCCACCGAGCAGGGCCGCGCCGGTGAGGTGGACGATGTCCGCGCGGGACACCAGGTCGTCGCCGACGTCGTCGGCCCGGAGGTCGCCGCTCGCCGCCGGGTCCGACATGCTGGTCCGTCCCGCGGTGCTCCGGACCGACACGAGCGCTCCGGTGGGGACGCAGGCGTCGTACCGCAGGTGCGGCCGGACGCCGGCGTCGGTCAGGGCCCGCCCGTGCCGCACCACGTCGTCGACCCCGACCCGGGCGACGAGGTCGACCTCCGCGCCGAGCCACCCCAGCCAGCTCGCGGCGCCCCCACCGGCACCGGCCGGCTGGTGCCGGATCAGCGCGGCCGGGTCGTGAGCACCCACCGTGGTGACGGTGGTCTCGACGAGGACCCCGTCGAGCACGTCGCCGACCACCAGGAAGCGCTTGCCGCGGCCGCGACGCCGTCCCGCCACCCGTCGTCCGTCGGCGCCCACCGCGGGCCGTGACGGCACCGGGACGCGCTCGGGAGACGGTGACACGTCCGACACGGTACACGAACATGAGCAAAGCTCCGAAACACGCACCACACTGATCCGCTAACATTTCAGGAGATCACCTCGGCGGACACGCCGCCGCCACTCGAGACCGCCCGGAGGGACCATGCCCAGGAGGCCCGACCCCACGCTCAAGCCCGCGATCATCGCGAAGGTCGCGCGTCACCTGCAGGACACCAAGGTCGAGGACGCCTCGGTGCGGAGCCTCGGCCGTGTCCTGGGCACGAGCGCCTACCCGATCGTCTACCACTTCGGCTCGCGCGACGCCCTGGTCGACGCCGTCGTGGACCACCTGTGTGCCGACGAGGACCGGCTGCTGGCACCGGACGCCGACCCCGACGCGCTCGCCGAGCACCTCCTCGCCGTCTACGGCCGGCTCGGCACCCCGGAACGCCTGCTCGCGGTCCGGCTGACCTTCGAGCTCGGCTGCGTCGAGGGGCTCGACGGCCGTGACCGCCAGCGTCGGCTCCACCGCCACCGGGTCGCCGAACTGACCGCGTGGTGTCGTACCCACGGGTACTGCGACGCCGAGGCGGACCGCGCCGCGCGGGCTGCGGTCGACGCCGCACGCGGCGCGCAGTGGTCGGCGCTGGTCGACCCCGAGCACGCGGACGTCGACACCGCCCTGCTCGCCGTCGCCCGGGGGCTCGCCGCCGACGTCCGACTGGCGGCCGCCTGACCGGGACGGCACGGACGACGGACGGGAGGCGCGGTACCGACCGGCACCGCGCCTCCCGTCCGTCGGTCGGTCACCGCGGTGACCGACGTCGCGTCACAGGGTGACGAACGACTGCGACTTGGCGTTCGCGAAGCGGGCCGCGACGTTCTCCCAGTCGACGATGTTCCACACGGCCTTGACGTAGTCCGCCTTGACGTTGAGGTAGTCGAGGTAGAAGGCGTGCTCCCACATGTCGAGCATGAAGATCGGGACGACGCCGAGCGGCACGTTCGCCTGCTGGTCGAAGAGCTGGAAGGTGACGAGCTTCTGACCGACCTGGTCCCATGCGAGGACGGACCAACCGGAGCCCTGGATGCCGTTGGCGACGGCGGCGAACTGTGCCTGGAACGTCGAGAACGAGCCGAAGAACTCGTCGATCGCCGCGGCGAGCTCGCCCTCGGGGACCTTGGTGTCCGGGCCGAGGTTGGTCCAGAAGATCGAGTGGTTGACGTGGCCACCGAGGTGGAACGCCAGGTCCTTCTCGAGCTTGTTGACCGCACCGAAGTTGCCGGACTCGCGCGCCTCGCCGAGCTGCTCGAGCGCGGTGTTCGCGCCGGTCACGTAGGCCTGGTGGTGCTTGTCGTGGTGCAGCTGCATGATCTTGCCGCTGATGTGCGGCTCGAGCGCGGCGTAGTCGTACGGCAGCTCGGGCAGGGTGTACTCGGCCATGGCGAGGTCCTTTCGATCGGTGGTGGTCTGACGTGGTCCCGCGGCGCTCAGGAGAGCCGGGAACGTTCGGAGAGGGAGTGGAACTCCCGGTTGTGGTAGACGAGCGGCTCGCCGTGGGCCTGGCCGACGACGATGTCGAGGACCTCGGCGACGACGACGGTGGACGAGCCGATCTCGGTCGTCGACCGGGGGCGGCAGCGCAGGGCCGTCGCGGCGCCGAGGAGGTACCGCTCGCCGGACGGCAGGGTGCCCCACATCGGGTCGTCGGCTGCCGGGCTGCCCGTGGCGGCGAAGCGCTTCGCGAGCCCGACGCTCAGCGAGTCGACGAGGTGCACGACGAAGACGTCGGCGCCCAGGACGACCCCGGCGGACCCGGACTTCGTCGACAGCGAGAACACGAGGACGGGCGGGTCCACCGCGACGCTCGCGACGCTGGAGGCGGTCAGGCCGGTGGGTCCGTCGGGCCCTTCGGCGGTGATGACGGCGACGCCGGCGGGGTGGCCGCGGAAGGCGGCCTTGTAGGCGTCGGCGGTCGTCGCGGGTGCTTCGTCGGGCATGGCAGTCGTGGGGATCCTCCGGGTGGGGTCGGCCGCGGCTGCGCGGCCACCTCCCAACGTAGGACCTCGACGGGGGTCCGCGTCAGCGATTCCCAGGTTCGTCCGATCCCGGGCGCGCCGCGCGACCGGGCCGACCGCGCCGCGCGACCGGGCCTGGCGCGCCGCGAGACCCGACCGCGCCGCCTCGGTCGGACCGAGCCTGCCTCGGTCGGACCGGTCCCGTCAGTCCCGCCGCAGCATGACCACCGAGGCCGCCGCGGCGACGAGCATGAGCACCGCTGCGACACCGGCCGTGATCGTGACGCCGGAGTCGAACGCCGCCCGGGCGCTCTCCAGGAGCGCCTGCCCCGCTGCACCGCCGAGGTCGGTCGCCGCGGAGACTGCACCGCCGAGGGTCTCCTGGGCGGCGGTCCGCGCCGAGCCGCTGAGACCGTCCGGGACCACCACGTGCGTCCGGTACGCCGTCGCGAGGATCGTCCCGAGCACGGCCGTGCCGAGCACCGCGCCGATCTCGTAGGCCGTCTCGGACACCGCCGACGCCGCTCCCGCCTTGTCCGCTGGGGCCGTCGAGATGATCAGGTCGTTCGTCACCGTCTCGGACGCACCGATGCCGATGCCGAGCAGCACGAACGCGACGGCCAACGCGACGATCGTCGCGTCGTGTCCGAGCAGGGACACCATCGCGTACGCGGCGGCCGAGAACGTCAGGGAGACCGCGACCACCCAGCGCGGAGCGACCCGGGCCACGATCGGCACGACCACCAGGCCGGCGACGACGGTCAGGACGGAGCCCGGCACGAGCACCAGGCCGGAGGTGAACGGGTCGAGCCCGGCGACGAGCTGCAGGTGCTGGGCGACGAAGAACAGGAAGCCGGTGAGCGAGAACATCGCCGCCATGTTCATGAGCACGCTGCCGGTGAACGCGGTGCTCCGGAACAGCCGGAGGTCGAGCATCGGCGTGCGCGAGCGCAGCTGCCGGCGGACGAACGCGGTGCCGCAGAGGACGCCGACCGCGAGCATCGCGATCGCGAGCCCGCGCTCGTCGGGGTGCACGACGGACTTGATCGCCCACGCCGTCGGCGCGAGGGCACCGAGCGACAGGAGCATGCTCGGCACGTCCACCGGGCCGGGCGCGGGGTCGCGGGACTCCGGCACGAAGAAGGGCACACCGACGAGCATGAGCACGAGGATCGGGACGGCGACGAGGAACACCGCACCCCAGTGGAAGTGCGCGAGCAGGGTACCGCCGACGAGCGGGCCGAGGGCGTTGCCGGCGGCGAACATCGTCGACCAGACGGCGAGCGCCATGCGCCGCTCCCCCGCGTCGACGAAGACGTTCCGGATGATCGAGAGCGTCGCCGGCATGAGCATGGCGCCGAAGACGCCCATCACGGCGCGCGCGGCGACGAGCATCCAGGCCTCGGTCGCGAAGGCCGCGGCGACCGAGAGCAGCGCGAACCCGGTGGCACCGACGACGAGGATCCGGCGGCGCCCGATGCGGTCGCCGATGCTGCCCATCACCACGAGCAGGCCGGCGAGCACGAGCGGGTAGGCGTCGACGATCCAGAGCTGGGTCGTCGCGCTCGGGTCGAGGGCGCGCGCGATGGTCGGCAGCGCGAAGCTCAGCACCGTGTTGTCCACGGAGATGAGCAGCACCGGCAGCATGAGCACGGCGAGGGCCGCGAACCGTCGGGCGCGGCTGCCGGTGACGGCGGTGGCGACGGGGCTGGTGAGCAGAGCGGACACGGTGACTCCCTGGGGAACGAGCCGGACCAGGTCGACGGCGGAGCAGACGAGACGGGACGCGGAAGTCGACACGCGCCCCGTCAGGACTCCGTCAGTGTACCGTCTGGACGGTCATGGTTGCAAGTGCAACCACCGCCGGTCGGGAGGCCCGTGGCGGGCCCGTCACGCGCCTCCCGTCCGCCGTCCGCCCACCCGGGAGCCGTCAGGCGGACTCGCGCAGGAGCAGCCGGTGCCGGACCGTGCGCTGCACCGCCGCACCGGAGCGCGGCAGCTCACCGGCGAGCATGCCGAGGGCGAGGTCGAGCGCCTCACCGGCGACCACGTCGAGGTCGACGCCCAGCGTCGTCAGGGTCGGCGAAACGAGCGTGCCCGTCGCGAGCCCGTCCACCCCGACGACCCGGACCGTCCCCGGGACGTCGACACCGGCGCGTCGGCAGGCCGCGAGCACACCGAGCGCCATCACGTCGTTGAAGGCGATGACGGCGTCGAGTCGACGGAATCGGTCGAGCGCGCGGGCGGTCATGGCGGCACCGAGCTCCGCGGTCGGGGCGTCCGCGATCGCCACCTCGGGCAGGTACCCGCGGCGGCGGAGCGCGTCGAGCATGAGGCGCCCACGGCTGCTCGGGCGGCCGCTCTCCGACGCGTCGACGATCACGGGGTGCCGGACACCGGTGCGCACCAGGTGGTCGGCGAGCTCCTCGATCGCCGCGGTGGGGTCGATGCGGACCGCGGCACGGAGGACCTCGCCGGCGGGGTCGAGCTCCACGACGGGCACCGAGCCGAGTCGCTCGATCCACTCCGGAGCGCTCGCGCCGAGGTAGCCGACCACCACGTCCGTCTGCACGCCGAGCGCCTGCACCGCCCGGTCCGAGTCGCCGGCGAGCCCGACGTCCGCGAGCATGACGTTCCACCCCCGCCCCGCCGCGAGGCCGAGCACGGCGGCGGCGAGTTCCGGCGAGTAGGGGTTGCGGAGGTCGTTCACGACGAGCCCGAGCTGCCGGTCACCGCCCGTCACGAGCCCGCGGCCGAAGCGCGAGGGGCGGTAGTCCAGGGCAGCGGCCGCCGCGAGCACCCGTTCCTTCGTCGCCGCGCTGATGCCGTACAGGCCGTTCATCGCGCGCGTCACCGTCTGCCGGGACACCCCGGCCGCCGCGGCGACGTCGTGGATCGTGGCACGGACGGCCGGCGGCCCGACGGTGTCCGGCGCACGCCGGAGCGACGCGGGCGCGGCCGTGACGGCCCCGCCCGCGTCGCCGACGTCGGCGCTCCCGCTCAGCCGCGCAGGTCCGGCCACGCGACCTGCTCCGG